>NZ_JAAIUN010000003.1:0-179975 GCF_013317245.1 Blautia sp. MSK.20.85 | reverse complement strand
TAATAATTCCTGCATAAATAACACCCCTTTTTCTTTTATTTTACTAGAAAAGGGGTGTGTTCACAATTTATTTACTCATGCGTTTGTCGTGCGCATTTGGAATTTGCTATATCGATTATTTCATCCATCTCTCCACAGTTCGGATGATCTGTTCTATCTGTACAGGTTTGGACATGTGATCGTTCATTCCTGCTTCTTTGCATTTCTGGACGTCTTCCAGATAGGCGTTGGCAGTCAGTGCGATGATCGGGATCTGTTTTGATTCCGGGGATGGAAGACGGCGGATCGCCCTGGTTGCATCAAGACCATTCATCACAGGCATCTGCATATCCATGAGAATGGCATCGTATGTTCCGGAGGAATCGATTTCAAAAAGCTGTACACATTCTTTCCCATTTACTGCCCGGACACAGTGAATGCCGTACATTTCCAACTGTTCTTCCAGAATCTCATAATTCAGGTCATTATCTTCTGCGATCAGAAGCGTTTTTATGATCCTGGATGGCCTGAGTTTGAAGAACGGAATTTCCGCGGTTGTCTCTGATACTTCCTGCTCCCTGATAAAAGGTACATCCAGAGTCACACGGAAAGTGGTTCCCTCGTGGAGTCTGCTTGTTGCTTCAATGGTTCCGTTCATCTGGTCGACGATCTTTTTTACAATAGCAAGGCCCAGGCCGCTTCCCTGTACTTTATTCACTCTTGTATCAATTGCTCTGGAAAACTGAGAATACATTTCTTTCATGAATTTTTCGCTCATTCCAATCCCGTTATCCCGGACAATGGAAACCAGGCGGATCTTATCTTTATCCGGAAATGGTTCCTCATAAACTTCCAGTTCAACCATTCCTCCCTCAGGAGTATACTTCACTGCATTGGATAACAGGTTCATGTAAATCTGACCGATCCGCAGACGGTCAGACAGCACGGTATCATAAATAATGTCATGTCGGTTACAGATAAATTTCTGGTTCTTATCTTCTGCTGTTCCACGGATATTCTGTTCGTAAAGTTCACATAATTCAGACAGTTTTACTGGCTCAGAATCAATGCGAAATTCCCCACTTTCGATCCTGGAGATATCCAGGACATCATTGATCAGCTGCTGCAGATTACTTCCACTTAAGTTGATCTTATCCAGACAGTCCAGTATTTTGTCCGGTTCATGGAGATGGTTTCTTGCAACTCTGGTAAATCCCATAATGGCATTCATAGGAGTCCGGATGTCATGGGACATTCTGGAAAGGAACTCTGATTTTGCCTCATTGGCACGGTTGGCCTCTTCTACCGCATCTATGAGATATTTTTCCCGCCTTTTTTCCTCACTGATCACGCGGATCACAAGCAGAACCTGTCTGGCTGTTCCATCTTCCGCTCTTGACTGGACAATAAACCTGGCCAGATGCCAGTTGTTATCTGTGGCAAGGTAGTCAACTGCAATGGACTCCTCTTTTTCCAGACGTTTTTTCAGAGTGGAGAGGTCATAAAACTGTTTTACCATGGCCCTGTATTTGGACGCGACTTTTTCGCTGCTATCACTGGTGATATGGGCAGCTGCGGTTCCCTTCATTCCTGTAAAACGGTGATTTTCACTGCCGCCGGTAATCTCCTCATAATAAAAATCCTGAAGGTCGATCCGGTAGATCATGTAGTAGATCTTACTGATGGCGGATATGATCTCATTGTTCATTTTCACTTCTGCCAGAGAATCTTCCAGCTCTCTCTGATGATTTCGCTCCTCCTTTATGATCTCATCTACATGACGAAAAGCGATCAGAACCGGAAAATCCGTTGAAGAAGGAAGTCTGGTGGCTCTGCTTTCAAAATACTGATGCCTGTTGGCATTTTCCCGGGACTGATATCTGCGGCTGATCTTATCCCTGGTTTTAAGCTCGCCTATCAGATTCTGACAGTCAAATGTCTCCAAAAAATCCGGCGCGGATTCTTTTATGACAAAATGATCATAATAGTATTTCAGTTCTTTTGAGTAACAAAGTATGATTTTTTCTCTGCTTTTCAGAATCTTCGGAGCGTTGGCACCCTGTTCCAGTTTTACAACTTCGGCAGTATCATCCAGAAGATTGACTTTATATACAGAAGTACAGTCCTCACAGAGAACATTCAGGATCTGACGTTCTTTTTCCATGCTTTCAAGATTTTTTCCCAGAAGCGTAAACATGCGGAGATTTTCCCTGGCTGTATTCAGATGAGCACCTACGAACGCAAGCTGATGAATAAACAGTTCTGAGATTCCTTTATAAAAATGATCCATTCCGATAAATCCGCTTAAATGGTCTCTGCTGAAAATAGGTGCGAGGACGCGGGAATATGCGTGATGTTTCTTCATCAGGTTGTATTCCTGTTCCATAGGAGAAAGTTCTTCACAATCTGTAACCTGGATCGTCAATCCTTTTTTCAGTTCGTCTGTCCAATGCGGAATATCCTCTACCGTGATTTCTGAAAATAACTGTTCTTTTTCTAATATGTCGTCCTCATTTTTCCATTCATACTGAAGACAGAAGTATTCTTTTCGGTTCTTTTCTTTTTTAACAAAAATATATACTCGATCGGCACCACTGCATTTTCCAAGCAGTTGCAGCATTTCGTAAATTGCGCCATCCAGTTCTTCGTTGTTTTTTACACGATATTTCCGTTTAATGTCCTTGTGATATCCTTGATACTTACCGGTTTTGGTATATATCCGTTCATGCCAGCTTCTGAGCCGTATAGGGCATCAGAAGTGCACCATCTGCATCACCATTTCCTCTCCACGGGGTAAAATAAAAAAAGCACCATGTTCAGACAGAGAGAACTATAGTGCTTTTGAATTATGCAACTGGCTGCCATTTTACAGGCCCTATAGCTTTGCACCACAGTCTTTCGGCTGCTTTGCCCGTGTTTGTTTTTTTAACAATTTTAGTGTATATTTATACGGAAAATTTGTCAATTATTGTTTGGAATTTTTTTCAACTGTGAAAAGGCTTTTAGCATTTCTTTTTCGCCGTAATCATCAAATTGTATCACAATGGTATCTTCGGTTTCGGAGATAATGGACCCGCGGCCGTATTTGGGATGTTCTACAAGTTGTTTTGGTGTTTCTGGTGGGATGTTTTCCGGCAATGCTGTCTTTTCATCTGGGGATAAAGAAGTTTCCTGTTCCTGGGATCTGGCATATTCTTTCGGTGTTTCCAATTTTCGGAGTTTTTCTTCCAGGATCATCTTTTTCAGGTCCTGAAGGTGCCGGGCAGCTTCTTTTGTATCTCTTGTGGCATCTGCCGGATGGGCAAGATATTTCTCCGGAAGACTGGAAAGGTAGCGACCTGGACCTGGAAATACCCGCGCAGTTCCGGGATTGATGTAAAAAGATAATTCCAGGAATTTCCTTGCTCTTGTCATTCCCACATAAAACAGTCTCCTCTCTTCCTCTTCTGTAGAAGCATCACGGCTATTTAAGGGAATCAGCCCATCATTTACACCAATGATAAATACGTAATCGAATTCCAGCCCTTTGGAGGCATGGAGCGTCATCAGTTTTACAGATTCTCCGGAAACCGCATCTTTTTCCGGTTCCATGCCATTCAGTACAAGATCATTAAGAAAATCCCTGATACTGTGATAGGATTCCATTTTCTTTAACAGGGAAAGGATTTGCCTCCTGTTTTCTTTATAGTCGCTGGAAGACGGTCGGAGATATTTTTCCAGAGAAAGCTGTTCCCACAGATTTATGTAGCCGGAGCCTGTGTCCCGATACTCCCACATGGCCTGAAAAAGTAAGGATTTCGAGAGAAATACACTCCCTTGTGTAAAATTCAGAATCTCTGTCCGGGCTTTTTTTGAGGTCCATCCTTCCCCGAAAGTTTTGTCGCAAAGGACATAAGTTCCGCTGGTAAGATCCTCATGATTGCTTAAAAAACGCAGTATATGAAGAAACCAGGCAAGAACCGGAATATCCTGAATGATTTTCTTCTGAGAGATTTCATATGGGATCTGATGTTTTTCCAGAACTTTTGAAAGGATCTCTGACTGGCTCTGAAGCCTGTAAAACACTGCGACCTCCTCAAGTGGAACGCCTCTTTCATGAAGAGCAAGGATCTTTTCTGCCAGATATTCTGCTTCCTGAAAAGGATCGTAATGATTTTTGACAGAGATTTTTTCTCCTTCTTCCTGTACGCCGGTAAGAGAATCCCCGGATTCCTGAAATCTTCTGGAAACTGCCAGGATCGTCTGGGAAGAACGGTAATTTACAGGAAGGGATAGTTCTTCTGCGTGATACAATTCACGGAATTTATAAAAAATATTGAACATACTTCCACGCCAGCTGTAGATCACCTGATTGGGATCGCCCACTGCAAAAAGCCCGACTTCCGGTCTTTTTAATTGACGAATCAGTTCAAACTGAAGTTCATCGCAGTCCTGCACTTCATCAATGATGATCCATTTCAGCTGCAAAAGTTGCTGTGGATGATCTTTCAGAAGTTTCGTGGCACACTGCAACAGGTCTTCGTAGCTCATTTTGTTCTGTTTCCGTTTTTTTTCTGTAAGGAGAGTTACAAGTTTCGGAAAATCGTCCTGGTATCCGGGCTGTCTGGATGTGGCTGACCTGTATTTATGATCCAGTCTTTTTCGAAGACGGTTTTTATATTTGATCCTGAGAGTATGCTGGTGGATCAGCTGATTGGCAAGTTCCAGTTCTTCTTCAGGCAGACAGACCTGGAAATCTTTTGTGTAGCCAAGTTCTTCTAATGGAAGCACTTCCTGAAGGAGCTTCAGGGCAATGCCGTGGAATGTTCCATAGAAAAGAGACGAGGGGTTTTCTTCTATATTTTGGATCTTCAGCCTGTTTTTGATCTCGCCTGCTGCTTTATTTGTAAAGGTCAGAACGATCATATTTTCCAGGGGGATTTTTTTCTGCTGGTGAAGATAACGGATCTTTTCGATAAGAACCGTTGTTTTTCCGCTTCCTACGTTTGCGCGGACCAGGCAGGCATTATGTTCATCCAGAACCGCTGTTTTCTGATAATCATTCAGTTCCATATGTTTCATCCTTTTTCAGAGTGTGATATCTGCGCATCATTTTTTCACGTTTTAGCATATCTTCCGGTTTCTCTGTATCTGTAAGGATCGCAAAGCGGAAATCAACCGGAAGAAAGACGTAAGTACTGAGCACATTGGAGATTCCTGTTCGGTTCTCCTGCATATTGGCCCATTCTGCATAAAACGGATCTCTCAGATAGAGGATCAGAGAGGAGTCTTTGACTTCCAGTCCGGATACCATTGAGAAAAATCCTGCAAATGTATTATTATTTTCTTTGACCCGATTGCAGAATAAAACCCACTTCTCCTGCAGATCAGATAATGTGAATTCCCGTTGTCCTGATCGATTCCATTCTGTATTCTTTTCATCCGGATAAGAAATATTCCTCGTTTTCTGCACGGTCAGTTCCGATTCTTCAGATAAATTTTTCAGCCCCCACAGGATCACGTTCCGGTCAAGCCTGTCATTTCCAATACAGACTGCACAGCCGTTTTTGCACCTGCAGCCGGAAACCATTCGGATAGCCTGTTCTGTCACTTTGGGGATCAGATCATAGATCTTTTCTGCAAATCCAAGGCCTCCTACATAACGGTCGTAAAAATAGAGAGAAACCTCCTCAGAAGTGCTTCCGGAAAGTTCCAGTGCATTGGTGGACATTGCCACCCCAAGATCGGAACCTTCTGTCATTGTCACCATCAGAGCTGCATTTTTCAACGCAAACATCAGACCTTCAAAGTGGTTATTTCTTACATAATAACCGTTTCTGTCCGGCTGTAAGAGATTGCGGTACTGTCTGACCACATTTTCAGGAAGTCTGAGCCAGGTAGCTTCTGTGTCGTAATTCTTGGAAAGTGGTTTCGTGAGCTGTTCAAAACCCAGGTTCTGATGATTATGGAACTGCATTTTTTTATACATGTATACAAAATCTGCAATATTTACATCTCCAAAAGAAAGTTCACTTCTCTCCCACTGCTGCTTTTTATGTCTGTGTATGATACGGATATTGGTCTCGCTTCCAGGTACTGTGTAATAGTTTCCATGAAATGGCACAGCTTCCACGATCTTGCTTTCCAGGTTCATTTTCACAACCTGGTAAAAATCTCCGTCGTGCATGTAAACGGCACCTTCATGGATCTCATGAAAAGCCTGTTCCTCATCCATCTCCGTGATATTTTTTCCGGTTTCCTTGTTAATGAGCTGATACTTGTTCTGATCAATATTCCGGAGGGAAAATTCTCCTGCAGGATAAAGTCCTCCTGACCAGGCGAAGCGGCCTCCCATATTCCGGACTTCATCTACTTTCATAAGTACAGGGATCGTCTCCCCAAGATCCGGGAATAATGCACCATCATCCAGGGTTAACGGAAGTTCCGCTGCCGCAGCCCGGATATGTGCAAGCTGGATCAGAAGATTGTCTGGATCAACGATGGCATTTTCACTGCTGTGTTCAAAAAGCCATTCCGGTTCCAGAGCGATATACTGATCCATGGGAAGGTTGGCAAGAATCAGATAATTGGTGCATTTTCCACTTCCTCGTCCTGCACGGCCTGTCTGCTGCCAGAAAGATGCTCTTGTTCCCGGATAACCGGCCAGTACCGTTGTACTGATCTTTCCGATATCGATTCCCAGTTCTAATGCATTGGTGGATACAAGGCCAAGAAGATCCCCTGAGATCATACGCTGTTCGATGCTTTTTCTCTCCAGAGGAGTGTAACCGCCACGGTACCCGGAGATTTCTTCTTTTCTGGCTGTCCCTAAGAACCCTGCCGCATCCAGATGGTCTCTGGTTTCTTTCACCAGGATCTCCACATTTTTTCTGGATCTGGCAAATGCCAGAAAGCTCTCCCTTCGTTCCATCAGCTGAGGAAGAAGGTCCGCTGCAACATTTATAACAGATTCTTTTCCGTAGGGGATGCCATCTTTATTCAGTTTCTCTTCTGGCTGGACCAGGCAATAGATCCGCTCTGATATTCCTGCACCGCTTCTGGCGATATTGATAAAAGATCTTCCGCAGATCTTTTCCGCAAGTTCCAGGGGATTGGCAATGGTGGCGGAACTGCATAAAAACTGAGGATCTGAGTGGTAATATCTGCAGATCCTGGATAAACGGCGAAATACATTGGCCAGATGAGAACCAAAAGCTCCTCTGTATACATGCAGTTCATCCAGAATAATGTATTTCAGATTGGAAAAAATAAAGTCGAATCCATATTTGCTGTGATTTGGAAGCATGGAGCCGTTTAACATATCCGGATTGGTAAGGATGATATTGGCACGTTCCCGGATCCTTTTTCGCTCAGCAGGCGGTGTATCTCCGTCATATACGCCGACAGATAAACGATGTTCCCCAAGTGCTTCCATCCAGGGGATCAGCGCACGGTACTGATCAGCTGCCAGGGCCTTCGTGGGATAAATAAAGATCGCACGGGTCACAGGATCTTTCAGGATTTCCTGAACCACCGGCAGATAAAAGCACAGGGATTTACCACTGGCGGTAGGTGTGGTGATCACGATATTTTCTCCAGCCATAGCATGGGAAAAAGCTTCTGCCTGGTGGGTATAGAGAGACTTTATATTCTGGCCGGACAGAAAATCCTGGATATCCGGATGCAGGCTTTTGGGAAACTCTGCATATTCCGGAGATCTGGCAGGGATTGTTTTTTTGTAAATGATGTTCCCCTTCATGCTTGCTCCTTTGCTGTCAATTTATTCGATAGATATTATTTTTAATAAAAACAGTATAACATAAAAAAAGCGATACCATATAGTTTTATCTTCCCATATGACATCACTTTTCTATTTTTTATGCAGATTTTTCAAGTATATGTTACAGTGCAGTGCCTTTCTTTGGTACAAAGAAACGGCTCATATCTGCATGTTCCAGCTTAAGCAGTGAAATTTTTCTATCAATTCCTCCTGCATATCCTGTGAGACTGCCATTTGTGCCTACTACACGATGGCATGGAATGATAATAGAAATTTCATTATGTCCAACTGCACCACCAACAGCCTGGGCGGACATATGGGAAATATTTTCTCTTTCAGCTATTTTACTGGCAATTTCTCCATATGTGATCGTTTGTCCGTAAGGAATCTCTGATAAAATCTGCCACACAGCTTGTCTGAATGTTGATCCCGCAGGATGAAGAGGAGGTGTAAATGTTGGCTTTTCACCGGAGAAATAGATATCCAGCCATTTTTTTGCTTCTGAAAGAATCTCCGTTTCCTGTGAAATCCTCTCGTCCGGAAGTGTATTCGCAAAGTATTTCTGTCCTTCAAACCATAAGCCTGTAAGTCCAATTTCATCTGCTGCCAGTAAAATTTCTCCTAACGGTGATTTATATTTGCATGTATAGATCATAGTTTTCCACTCCTTATTTCAGTAGTGTTACCTCAAGTATAATTTATGTGAAATAGTTATCTTTAATTATGTGAAAAAACGGAGAACACAGCAAGGTATTCTCCGCATATAATATAGTGGTATGTTATCTGCTATTTTTACTGTTATATTACATTTTACTGCTATTCACAGGTGCTTTAATTCCAGTAATCTGTTTTTTGCTTCAGATCAATATTTTTACTGAAGAATACAGGATTTTTTTTCTGCCGGATCTGTCCTTCGTAATCCTTTAATGCTTTCAATACGGTGTTGGACAATAGCAGGATCACCGGAATGTTGATCAGTGCCATTACTCCCATCAGTACATCAGAGATGTGCCACAGTAATGTCATCTCCATTCCCGCTCCCAAAAACACCACCAGTGCTGATACAAGGCGAAATCCCGTCATGAATTTCTTACCCGGCTGCTTTTTAAGGATATAAGTCAGCAGATTATCACAATAGAAGCAATTTCCCAGCAATGTAGTGAAAGCAAATAATACCATTGCGATCATAATAAAATATGGTCCAAAAGAACCAAGAGTCTTGTGAAGTGCTGCCTGCACCCACGGTGCTCCCTGAAGCTCTTTTGCCGGTGTCACACCAGATACCAGACACATCATGGCAGTTGCAGTGCACAATAATAATGTATCAATAAACACAGACAGCATCTGTACCAGTCCCTGTTTAACCGGATGACTGACCATTGCAGACGCCGCCGCATTGGGGGCAGAACCGATACCTGCTTCATTGGAATACAGACCTCTTCGTATTCCCTGCATCATAGCTGATCCGGCAAATCCGGCAAAAATTGCTTTAAAATCAAATGCTTCTTCAAAGATCTGTGCCAGTACCGATGGAAGCTGTCCGATATTTAGTACCACTACCAGCAGGGATATCAGAATATATACAATGCCCATAAATGGCACTAAAGTAGAAGTTACTTTCACAATTCTGTTACCGCCACCCAGCAGACACCATCCCGTTACCAGCGCCAGAATTCCTCCAATGATCCATGGCGTGATCTCTGCATTATAAAATGGCTGACCGGAAAATGTAGACTGCAGATTATAGGAGGCCAGCATATTAAATCCAAACGCGTAAGTCAGGATCATGGCTATACAGAAAACCACTGCCAGTCCTCTGCTGTGCAATGCCGCCTCTATGTAATACGCCGGGCCGCCGTAGCACTGGCCGTCTTTTCCTTTTTTCTTATATATCTGCGCCAGTGTGCTCTCTGCCAGAGCTGATGCGCTTCCAAGAATGGCAATGATCCACATCCAGAATACGGAGCCCACACCACCGATACAGATGGCAGAAGATACTCCTACAATGTTGCCTGTCCCTACACGAGATGCCGTGGAGACCATCAGTGCCTGAAAGGATGATACACTTTCGTCTCCCTCTGGTTTCTCCATTACAGCGCTGCAGGCGTTTTTGAATAAACGTACCTGTGGAAATCTGGTCCGGACAGTAAAGTAGATGCCGGAACCAATCAATATTACAATCAGTAATTTGCTGTAGAGAAACGTGTTGATTGCGTCAATGATCGTTTCGAACATAAATCCTCCTCGTAACAGAATTTTTTATCATACGATAATATCGGATAAAAACCCGAATTGTTACCATAATACAATATTTCTGCTATTTTGAAAAGAGGTTATCCGCAGGAGTTCATGAACCTGGAAGATTTTTCTTTCCGTAAATTTCATTAAGCACAATTTTCCCCACAAATAAATGACTCAATCCTGCACAACGTTCAATAGGATATTCATCATATCCATAATGCTCTGTGATCAATTTCATTCCATGAATGATCTCTTCCTGTTCTGTGACAAAGCTACATTCTCCAAAACCAATGATACTTTCGTATCGAGCTGTAATTCCATGCGCGGTTTTTTCAATCAGAGTACGATGCAATCTTCACAAAAGACAAACCTGTGATCTTTGCATTCCACGGATCTGTCGTACTGTTATTCAGAATTTTAAAATGTACGTTCGGGTACAGGATATTGAAATCCCGGACCGCCTCAAACAGATAACAGTGAAGAGCCGTTTCAGTTGCACTGATATAGATGGTTCCGTTTTCCAGGCTGATCAGGTTACTGAGATTGTTTTCTCCCTTAAAAAACTGAGCACATCCGGCAGCTATATATTCATAAAAAATATTTCGGTGTCAGCTTCATTCCGCTTTTGCTGCGTATGAATAATCTGCAGCCCAGGATGTTTTCAAGGTTGTGGATCGTTCTTGTAACCGCAGGCTGACTGGTTTTTAAAACTGCTGCCGCTTTTGTGAGATTTCCATATTTGGCTACGTAATAAAATACTTTATAATGCTCAAAATTGGTGTCCATGATCGTCCTTTCTTCTGCGTAAGGTTTTTATCCGTTTTAAAAGAGAAACTGTTCTTTCAGCTCCCTTTTTCGTTTACCGGAAGTAAATGCTGCTTCCACGGAATTCAGGAGCAACTGTTTTTTCTGTTCCTCTGTAAGGTTTAACAGGGAATCCATATACTGAAACTCATGGGAAAGGGTTGTTCTTTCAATGGCAGGATCATCTGTATTTAGTGTTACCTTAAGTCCCTGTTCCAGAAAATTTTTCAACGGATAGGAAAACATATCTTCCACTGCCCTGGTCTGCCGGTTGCTTGTGGGACACATTTCCAGAAAAATCCCGCTGTTTTTTACAAGTTGGATCACCTCTTCATTTCCTGCGATACGCACTCCATGCCCGATCCTGGATGCTCCCATACGGATGGCTGTTTTGACATCCTCGGCATCGCCGGCTTCACCTGCATGGATCGTAAATGGAACGTTGTACTCTTTTGCTTTCGCAAAAAGATTCTTATAGCTTTCTGTTGGAAAAAGTGCTTCTGCACCTGCAAGATCCACGGCAACTACTCCTCCATCCTCTGTGAGATATCTGCGAGCCAAGTCCAGAGTTTCCATATTTTCCTGCTGATTGGAGCTTCCACGCATGCAGCATAAGATCAGATTGCCTGGAATCGGAGATTTTTTCAGGCCACGTAATGCAGACTGGATCGCCGTTTCCTGGGTCATTCCTTTTTGTGTATGGAACTGTGGTGCAAAACGAAGTTCTGCGTAGATCACACCGTCTTTTCTCATTTCAGAAAGGATAAGATAAACGGCTTCTTCCAGTGCTTCTTCTGTCTGAAGAAGGGAAAGAGGCAGGTCAAAGCATTTCAGAAAATCATTGAGATTTTCGCAGGTATCCGGAACGGAAAGAAGGGAAAGAAGTTCCTCGTCTGTTGCAGCCGGAAGCGTGATCTGCTGCAATGCGGCAAGTTTTTTTGCAATATCCACGGTAATACAGCCATCCAGATGTGCATGTAGATCGATGTAGTGATTGGTTTTGTTTTCTGTTTTCATAGGCATTAAGTACCTCGCTGTTTGTATTTTTCTATATTATAACACAAAAATGAGCGCATGAAATTCCACATTTTATGGATACATGCGCCCTTTTCTGTTTTAACCAAATCAAGCAAGTAGCGAAGCGGATTGCGAATATCCGCTTGACTGCTTCTTCACATTTTATGAAATATTCTTATCCCTGAAATGGTTTTACATTCTTTACGGCATCTGCAGGGAGGATCTCTTTATCATCCTCATCAATGTTGATAAGATGATATCTGTCATTTCCCATGTGCATTTCTTTCATATAGCTGAGCTGGCGAAGTCCGTGACGTGTCTCGATCCTCTCTACCAGATCTTTATGATCAGAATCCTTCAGTGCATACACAAGATCTACAGAAGCCTGGTCTGCTGCAAGGATATCTGTAGATGCCACGATTCCGATATTCGGTGTTACGACAGGTGCTGCTCCAACACCCTCACAGTCGCAGGAAACAGACATATTTCGAAGAACGTTGATAAATACAATACGCCTTTTACCGGGAACTTGGCAGTTCCGTCCTCATCCAGGATATCTACCGGGCAGAATGTCCAGCCATTTACCTTCAGAGTTTCACGATGCTTCTCCGTTGTGTAACGGTCTCCCTCGTAGTAGGTGTTTGTCTCTACGATATGGGCTTCCGGGATCTTATCTGCGATCAGTTCTTTTACCCACGGTGCAGGGATGATATTCGGTCCATGCTGCTCTCCTGTGTGAAGCTTGACTGCAATCTTACCCTTAAGGCTGCCGCTTACACGCTCAAAAATCTTCTTCAGTCCCTCTGCGGAAAGATCCTCTGTAAAATATACGGTGGATTTTTCTCCGGAACGGTCCTTATAAGGAATGTAATGTTCTCCACCTGTTCCAGGTACGATTTTTTTGTGTACCATTTGTAATCCCTCCTGTGTTATATTCATAAAAAATCTCACTGCTTTTATGATACAACCTAAACTCAGGTTCAGGTCAAGGATTTTTTGTTAAATATAAAGGTTAATTCCAGACTATAAAATTTCATTCCGGTTTATATTGCCTGTGTGGCTTCTTTTAACCAGCCTTTTTCATCCTCATCCAGATACGGAGAAATTTTCTCATATACAAAGGCATGATACTGGTTGAGCAGTGTGCGCTCTCCGGTTTCCATCTGTTCGGGATCTATACCTTCCAGGTCAAAGGGTACCAGCGTCAGAGGTTCAAATTTCATAAACTGACCGTAGGCTGTTTTTTCGGCCTTTTTGCAGACCACAAGGTTTTCATGGCGGATACCAAATTCATTTTCCGCATAGTATCCTGGTTCATCGGAGGTGATCATTCCTTCTTCCAGAACAGGAGCCGGACGATCCACGAGATTTTTCCAGCGGAAGCTCTGAGGACCTTCGTGTACATTGAGAAGATATCCTACGCCATGACCGGTTCCGTGATTGTAATCCTCTCCCATAGCCCAGAGTGGTCCTCTTGCCAGGGCATCCAGATTCAGTCCGGTACAGCCATAGCGGAATTTTGCGGCTGCAAGGTTCAGGTGCCCACGAAGTACTGCTGTGAAATATTTCTTTTCTTTTTGGGTAACCGGGCCAAGTACAACGGTGCGGGTGATGTCTGTGGTTCCCTCCAGATAATGGCCGCCGGTATCCATCAGAACCAGTCCCTCTGGTTTCAGAGGAATACTGGTTTCTTCTGTGGCACTGTAATGAACAATAGCTCCATGTGCACCGTAGGCAATAATGGGATCAAAGCTGTTCCCCTGGAAGTTCTCCTGTCCGGAGCGGAACTCATAGAGTTTGTCCGCTGCGGAAAGCTCGGTGATCTCCTGCTTTCCCACATTCTTTTTCAGCCAGTGGATAAATTTTACCATTGCCACGCCGTCTTTGATGTGGGCTGTTTTTTCATTCTGGACTTCGATCTCATTTTTGATGGCTTTTGGAAGAAGGGACAGGTTTTCTCCATTCAGGATTGTTACTCCATCCGGAATGCTGCTGACCAGACGGCTGTTTACATTACTTTTTGAAAGATAAACCCTTTTCGATTCAGGGATCGTCTGCACATAAGTGTAAATATCATCATATGGATAGATGGTAACGCCATCTATGGCCAGAGCTTCTTTTACAGAATCCGGAAAAGCCCTCTCATTGGCAAAAAACCGGATTTCTTTCTCATCCATTACAAGATAGGAAAGCACTACCGGGCAGCAGTGGATATCATTTCCGCGAATGTTCAAAAGCCACGCAATATCATCCAGTGACGTGAGGACAAAGAGATCTGCGTCTTTTTCTTTCAGTTTGCTGCGGATTTCCCGGATCTTGTCTGCTCTGGATCTTCCAGCCCATTTTTCGGATAATTCCATTACCGGTTCACAGGAAAGTGCCGGACGGTCATCCCAGATATTTCCAATCAGATCCTCATTTACAGAAAAACGTACCTGTTTTCCCTGAAGGATTTTTTTCAATTTCCCGGCTTCCTCTGCGCTGACAGTACGGCCGTCGAAGCCGAGGCACATCCCTTCTTTCAGGTTTTCTTCCAGAAATTTATGGATCGTCGGTACATCCGGTTCCCCCATCTTAAACAGGGTAACCGGTGTTCCTTCTAACTGCTGTGCGGCCTGGATAAAATATCTTCCGTCTGTCCAGAGTCCCGCCATATCCGGCATGATGACAGCAGTTCCGGCAGAACCGGTAAATCCGGTAATATATTTCCTGCATTTAAAATAATCTCCCACATACTCGGAACCGTGGAAATCATCGGTCGGAACCAGATAAGCATCGATTCCCTTTTCTTTCATCTGTTTTCGAAGAGCGGTGATCCGTTCTGTAACTGTCATAACCTTATGCCTCCTCTGTATAACTGTTCTTTACTGCAAAACCATGATCCATAGGACCGCTTCCTTTTCCGAGATCCAGCATGGCAGCAAGAGCTCCGGAAATATAGTCTTTGGCACGATTTACAGATTCCACCATGGAAAATCCTTTTGCAAGGTTGGATGCGATGGCCGAGGAAAGAGTACATCCTGTTCCGTGGGTGTTGGGATTGTCGATCCTTTTTCCCTCAAACCACTGATATGTTCCATCCTCATAGAGAAGATCATTGGCATCATTAAGCTTATGGCCGCCTTTGCAAAGAACTGCACAGTGATACTGTTCGGAAACCTGTTTTGCAGCTTCGATCATATCATCGGTGTTTCTGATCTTTCGTCCGGTAAGCACTTCCGTTTCCGGGATATTGGGAGTGAGAAGATCCGCAAGAGGAAACAGTTCTTCTTTCAGAACATCCACAGCTTCTTCACTGATCAGCCTTGCACCGCTGGTAGCCACCATAACCGGATCCACTACGATATTTTTCGCCTGATACTGCCGGAGCTTTTTGGCGATCATGCGGATCAGATCACTTTCGGAAACCATTCCGATCTTTACTGCATCCGGAAAAATATCTGTAAAAATACTATCCAGCTCCTGACCAAGAAATTCTGCCGTTGCATTCTGGATGGCTGCGACACCGGTGGTATTCTGGGCAGTCAGTGCGGTGATGGCACTCATGGCGTATACCCCGTTTGCCATCATGGTTTTGATATCGGCCTGGATCCCTGCGCCTCCGCTGGAATCGCTGCCTGCGATGGTTAATGCTGTTTTCATTTTTCGTTTCCTCCGTTTTCTGTAAATATATAATTCTGTAACTCTGTCAGATTTTGGCAGTAGATATGTGCGTCCTTTTTTAGCTGCTCCTGATCCGGTTCTCCCAATGCGTCATAGATGCCTGCAGTCAGAAATCCTGCTTTTCCTGCGGTCTGCAGTGCATAGAGAGAATCTTCCACTACCAGTGTCATGGATGGCTCCGTTCCCAGCACTTTCGCTGCTGTAAGATAGATCTTCGGAGAATATTTGCTTTCTCCGATCTCACTGGTGGTATAAATTTCTTTTAAAAAAGGAAGAAGTCCGTTTCGCTTTAGTGCCCGGCGGATATGTTCTTTTGGGCTTGAAGTTGCCACCACAGCCGGGATTTTCTGGCTAGCAAGATATTGAAAAAGTTCTCTGGCACCTGATTTTGCAGGAACTTCTTCAAAATAGTAGTTTTGGATCCGAACTTTCAGATCCTCCACGATCTTTTCTTCGGAAAACCCAAGAGCGAACCTGCTTTTCAGCCATGCCGCTCCCTGCTCCATACTCATGGGAAAAAGGATCTCTTCCATTCCCGCAATTGGGTGATATCCAAGATCTGTAATATATCGTTTTCCAAGTTCCCTCCAGATAGAAAGAGAGTCCAGCAGGACACCGTCCGCATCAAATATTATGGCTTTTACGGGAGAAATCATGTTTTTCCTCCTGAATAAAATTTTTTATGATATAAAAAACACGGATATACCACAAAAGATATATCCGCATTTTATTATAAGCCGCAGGTCCCCAAAATGCAACCGGGAGTTATCTGACAGTTTCTTTTTCCAGGCCAACTGGTTCGTACAGCTTTTTTAATGTTTTTACCATTTCATCTTTACCGGTATCTTCGATACAGACATCGTATCTGCCTTCCACACTTCCGAATGTAATGACTTTGTCCAGATTCAGCAGTGCCTTTAAATTTCGGAGCATGTTTTCCCGGGTAGCATCTTTGATGTAGATCTTGATGTTGGCACATCCGGGATATCGGATGGGATCGTGAAATGCCACGCGGTAACTGTCGATCCACTCTTGTTCCATCAGTTCCCGGTAAAGTTTTTCCATAATTTCTTTTTTATCCAGAAGATACAGATATACCACGTTTTCGTATACCGACTGGGTTTTCTGGACGTAATTGCGATGAGGGGACCGGTGTCTCCGTTCATAAACTTCCTGGTGAAGAGGTGAGATCAGCATGTATCCGGGAAAGGTATCCATAAGACTTCCGTGAAACAGATACATCTGGATCAGAATGATCACCAGTCCCCAGAAAGCGCCTACAAAAGTTCCTGTGACTCTTTTTTTTGCCACCTGAGCCATACTGTCCTGATAGGGCTGGATACACTGAAGAACTGCCAGTGCGGAATAAAACGGGATTCCTTCTCTGTTTCGAAGATAAAACACACAGAAGCAGCATGCCACAGCGATCACAGAGCGGACGATCCGCTGTCCTAGTTTTGGAAAATGGAAAGTATTTTCAGCAGCCATGTCCTTTTCTCCTATATCATTTTTTCCAGCTGGTATAAGAACAGGGTTGCCGCCAGCAGATCCGCCGCGCCGCCGGGGCTTAGATTTCTGCGGATGCATTCCTGATTCAGCTTCTCGATCTTTTTCATGCCGGTTTCAAAAAAAGCGCCGCCCGGTTTCCAGATTTTTTCTGCCTGCTCCTGGATCCATATGACATCTGCATAGGATCCGCGGCTCCAGACATTGGTATCCTTTAGTTCCATCATGATCCGCAGCAGAACATTGATATTGGAACGGTTCTCATCAAGCCCGATGGCACGGTACTGTCTCATCAGAGGAAGCGCTGTTTCTCCAGTGATGGGAAAACCTTTCTGGGCCTCTCCACGGATTCCACGTTCTTTGTATTTCTGAAAAAGGATCTCTCCATGAGTTACCGGTGTTCTCTGACTCATTTCAAAGAAATCCGCTTCCAGCGCTTTTTCCGTCATTTCGCTGGCAGAAGCAAGGATTTCTGCAGTATCAAACCAGCGGATCCTGGCATAGCAGTGTCCGGCACAGGCAGACAGGATTCCCATGGTAAAAATCAGTCCTTTATGTGTGTTGACCTGGCCTGTTGCACGAAACATGGCTTTTTCTGCCAGCACTCCTGTTCGGCGGATCCTGGGAAAAAGGTTCTGGAGATTCCTTTTCCAGAAATATCCTTCAAAAAACATTTTTGCCAGATAGGGAGTGATGGCATCGGCGCTTCTTTCAAAAGTATACACGTTCATATCATGGTGAGCACCATTGTCATGACGATCTACAAGTCCTGGCTTTGGAGTGGTATAAACTTCTCCAAGGATCGTACTTTTGATACACTGTTCTATTTCTGCAGAGGTAAGCACTGCCGCATTCGCTCTTGCATACATGAGATCACTCCTCCCTATCAGTCTTATGTTTTATGGAAGAACAGGAATTATGCCTGCTCTACATAATCGTCGATCACCTGAAACAGCTGTCTTTCTCTGTCTTTTTCTTTTGGGGTGTTGGAACATCTGCGTCCCGGAACCTGTCTCATTCTTAAGATGTATGGTCCAAAGATATTTGCGGTTGCGTAATTTTTTACTGTTTTTGTCATCATGATCATTTCCTCCTTATCCGGTTTTTCGTCCGGCTGCTTTTCTTCTTAAGATAACTATAACAAAGCTCTTCCACGAAATCTAATTCTCTGTCATTATGCTGTTATGCCAAAAAGGAAAGTCCCGGGAAATTTTGTGCAAAAAAAGAAAGCTCCATGGCAGCAGAGCTTTCTTTTCATAGAGAGGTTTATAATTTGTGGGTGGTTAACAATAGATTTGATTTATGCTTTTTTAAAGGTAAATGGTTTTACCTGGCGGACAACATCCATGATGGTGCCGTCACGACCTTCGATAATACCTACAACTCTGTCACCAAACTGAACCGGTTCAGGCTCACCTGTGATAGAATATGCGATATCGCGAAGTTCCTCAATGGTCTTTAACGGTACGCAGTTTGCTTTTTTCAGTGCATCCAGAAGATCCTGACGTGCCGGATTTACCGCAACACCGTAATCTGTGACAACAATATCTACAGATTCACCTGGTGTGGTAACGGTTGTAACATTGGAGCAGATCGCCGGGATACGTCCCTGTACCAGCGGAGAGATCACGATGGTACATTTTGCGCCCATGGCTGCATCCGGATGGCCGCCCTGTGCACCTGTGATCACACCGTCAGAACCCACAACAACGTTGCAGTTAAAGTTTACATCGATCTCCAGTGCGGCAAGGACTACATAGTCCAGTTTGTTCACAAATGCACCTTTATTAAATGGATTTGCGTAAGCGCCGGCACTGATCCTGTGATGGTTCGGACGTTTTACGGATTCTACTGCGGAAGTATCGAAATCCTGTGTATCCAGAAGTTTTCCTACCAGGCCCTCATCCAGAAGGTCACACATGCCTTTGGACATACCGCCCACTGCGAATCCCATCTTGATCCCGCGCTCTTTCATGATCTTTACGAGAGATGCCGCAGATGCGATAGATGCACCTCCAACACCGGTCTGATATGCGAAACCATCTTTGAAATACGGAGTATTTACAACAACCTGTGTACAGTAATCCGCCATCATCAGCTTTCTCACATCTGTGGTTGGTTTCGCTGCACCGGAAGCGATCTTTTCCGGAATACCAATCTGATCTACCACGCAGACATAATCAACTTTTGTCATGTTGATATCTGCCGGATAATTCGGGAACGGCACCAGACAGTCTGTAACAGCAACTACCTTGTTGGCATGGTTTCCGTCTACGAAGGAATAGGAAAGGACACCACAGTCGCTTTTTCCGCCAACGCCTTTACAGTTTCCGTAATCATCACAGGTCGGCGCTCCGATAAAGGAGATATCGATTACCGTTTCACCGGTCTGGATGGCACGGATACGTCCGCCATGGGAACGCATGATGGCAAGTCCTTTTAATTTTCCTGCGGAGATGGCTTCACCGATCTTTTCACGGACACCGGAGGACTGGATGTTTGTGATGGTTCCATCCTCGATCATCGGTACCAGAGCATCGTGTGCGCCACATTTTACAAGGGCTTCGTGGATGGAACTTACCATTTTGCTGGTATCATGGTTCATCACTACTTTTGTAATGGGACCCTGTTTCTGAAATTCTGTGTTATCTTTGTAATAATTTCCCTGAAAATCAGTTTCAGGTTTTCCATGTTTCCTGATGTGTTGTGTGCCTCCATGATGCCGTAAGCCATGGTGCCCTTTCTTGCTTCAGATTTCTCTGCTTTTTTTCCAGTGAATGCTTCCACTTTGGCTGCTTCTGCTTCCGGTACGATCTCTGTTCCATTTACCAGATATGCGCCGCCATCATATAACTTTACCATAATGTATTCGCTCCTTTTTCTTTTTTCACGATGTTTGTTCTTCGTGATTTTATTGTATCGCATCCAAAGCATTCTGACTAATTGCCAAAATGAATGCTGTTATAACTTTTTGTGAAAATAAATAAGGACAAAAATAACTAATCTTATAAAGAAATGTTGACAGAAATTCGTTACTATTTTATAATTTTCTTATAACTACGAAGGAGGTATGAATAATGAAAAAATTCAAAAAACTTTTGGTTTGTATGCTTGCAGTTATGATGCTTATTTCATCTGCGATTCCGGTTTCTGCGGCCACCCGCCCGGCGATCCCGACCTTAAGAAGTGCACAGATGACCAGTAGCGGACGTATGTCTCTCAGCTGGAAATCTGTAAGTAATGCAGATGGATACAAAGTTCGGATCTATAACTGCAGTAAAAAGAAAGCATCTTCCATTCATCTCAGTGGAAGGTACAACAACAACTATTATACAAACAAACGTGCGAACACAGCTTATCTTGTATCCGTATACAGCTACAGATGGGTAAATGGACAGCGAATTTACAGTATCGATTCGGATGCATTTGTATGCACCCCAAGAACATTAACTACTGTATCAAGCACAGCATCAACATTGACAGTTAAATGGTCCAAGCTTTATGGAATCAGTGGATATTATGTTTATAAATCTACCAGTTCCAATTCCGGTTACAAACGTTATGCAACTTTATCTGCCAATGCAACTTCTGTAAAAGTCAAAAGTTTAACTTCCTCAGGCAACACTTATTTCTATGTTGTGCCATACAGAGTTTATAAAGGAAAAAGATATACTTTTCCTCATAACATTTACCGTATGTATACAAGATATTATTATTACTAAATAACTGATATTCAGAAAGCAAAAAGCTTCCCTGCCAGAAGTAGCTCTGGCAGGGAAGCTTTTTTTGTGTATTTTTATTCTTTTCCGTTTTTATTCTTTTCCGTTGAAACAATATGTACATATATTATCCGGATCGATTCCAATGGATTCCAGAAGATCGTCCAGTCTGTGATAGCGAAGGCTGGTAAAATTCTGCATCTTACAGATATCCTGCACCATCTGCTCATATTTCTCTGTATGCGGATCTGCATATTCATCCAGGACTTCCTGCGGACAGTTCGGTCCTTCTCTCTTCTCGATGACCTGACGTGCGATCAGCTCCATCTCGGATTTGGAGCGGGAGAAGTTTAAGTATTTACATCCGTACATGATCGGCGGGCAGGCAGGACGAACGTGAACTTCCTTCGCACCGCTACGGTACAGGAATTCGGTTGTCTCACGAAGCTGGGTACCACGTACAATGGAATCATCAATGAGAAGAAGTTTCTTGTCCTTGATCAGCGCACGTACCGGGATCAGTTTCATTTTCGCGATGAGGTTACGCTGATTCTGATTGGTTGGCATAAAAGATCTCGGCCAGGTTGGTGTATATTTAATGAATGGTCTTGCATAAGGAATACCGGATTCATTTGCATATCCGATGGCATGGGCAATGCCGGAATCCGGAACACCTGCTACAATATCCGGGTGAACAGAATCTCCGTCTCTCTTTGCAAGCATGCTTCCGCAGCGATAGCGCATCTCCTCTACATTTACACCTTCATAAGATGCTGTCGGATATCCGTAGTAAACCCAGAGGAAAGAACAGATCTTCATTTTCTTTCCAGGCTCAACCAGAGTTTTAACTCCGTCTGCTGTTACAAATACGATCTCTCCGGGGCCAAGTTCCTTATAATCTTCGTAACCCAGATTAATATAGGCATGACTCTCAAAGGACAGACAGTAGGACCCCTCTTTGTGGCCAATCTCCACCGGAGTTCTGCCCATCTTGTCCCGGGCTGCATAAATTCCGTCTTTTGTCATGAGAAGCAGCGTCATGGAGCCGTCGATCAGACCCTGGACATACTGGATACCCTCCACAAAATTGTCCTTTTCACAGATCAGGGCAGCGATCAGCTCTGTCACATTGACAGTTCCGTTGGTCATCTCCTGAAAATGTACCTTGGTCGTATCATACATCCGCTGCAGAAGTTCATCATAATTGTTGATCTTTCCCACAAAGGTAAGGGCAAAGCTTCCAATCCTGGAACTGAACAGAAGGGGCTGAGGTTCATAATCAGAAATACATCCGATTCCCATATTTCCCTTCATGGAACCCACATCCCCGTCAAATTTTGTACGGAAAGGTGTGTTTTCAATGTTGTGGATGGCACGGTCAAATCCATGTTCTCCGTAAACAGCCATACCGCCGCGGCGTGTTCCCAGATGAGAATGATAATCCACTCCGTAAAAAAGTTCCAGTACGCAGTCGCTTTTCGATGCTACTCCAAAAAATCCGCTCATAATGTGCTCCTCTCTGCTTCCATAGTGTTAACGATTCCTATCATCGTTCGTACATCCATAATCGCTACCAGTATAGCATAAGAGAACGGAAAATAACAATCAATTCAGCGGATATTCCTGCTTTTTCAGAATAAATTATAATGATATTAGCCGGATTTATAAAAGCAGAAAACATTTTCTGTATGTGACAGAAGTTCCGTCAGTTCCAGAGTGCGATAAACAGATTCAGGTAACCGGCAAAAGTCAGCCATGCCAGATATGGGATCATCAGGTACGCAGCGTTCCGGGAAAATTTCCCGAATGTACGGATGCAGCCGTACACAAGTCCCCACAAAAAAATAAGCCAGAGAAACGCAAAACCATACCATCCCGCTCCAAAGAAGAAAAACGGCCACAGGAAATTCACGGCAAGCTGAATCCCGTACAAGGCAAGAACCCTGTCCCTGTCTCTGCTTTTTGGTCTGGATGCGATCAGGAAAGAAGCAATTCCCATCATGATAAAAAGGATCGTCCATACAACAGGGAACAGCCATCCAGGTGGTGATAAGGGCGGCTTATTTAATTTTGCAAATACCTTCATTCCATTTCTGGTAAAAAATCCGGAAACAGCTCCTGTTGCCAGGGGCACTGCAATACAGGTGATCAGTTTTCTGGTATCTTTTTTCAAAAATATTCTCCTTTCTGCTCTGGGAAAATCTGAGGACAACATTCGTTTTCTCTGTTTATTATATTTCGGAATACCGGTTTCTATACAATTACACAGAAAAAAGAAACAGCTCTGTTTTTATGCAGAACTGTTTCTTTTCAGATTGTTTAAATGCCTTGATTCTTTGACAAATATACGTTTTTTATTATTCCTGAGTGATTCCTTTGAACTCGTAACCAGCCTCTTTGATCACCTCTTCGACTTTTGCCTCGTCAACTTTCTCAGGTACTGTAAATACAGTCGTTCCGTTCTCGTGGGAAGATACCACGTCCTCTGCACCGAAAGCCGCCTGGATTGCTTTGTTTACGTGTGCCTCACAGTGTCCGCACATCATTCCTTCTACCTTTACTGTTACTTTTACCATTGTTTTGTTCTCCTTTTCTTCTTTTTTATTTTCATCATGAGTGATGTTTAATGTTACCGGATTTTTAATCGCTTTGTCTCTGGCTGTGTTATGGATCTTAAACAGATTCAGTCGTAGCGCATTTGTTACAACACAGAAACTGGAAAGACTCATGGCTGCGGCTCCGAACATCGGATTCAGTGTCCACCCGAAGATCGGGATCCAGACACCTGCTGCCAGCGGAATCCCAATCACATTATAGAAAAATGCCCAGAAAAGATTCTCGTGGATATTCCGAAGTGTGGCACGGCTCAGACGTACTGCAGCCGGAACATCACTTAACTGGCTCTTCATCAGAACAACATCTGCCGCATCAATGGCAATGTCTGTTCCTGCACCGATGGCAATTCCGATATCTGCTCTTGTAAGTGCCGGCGCATCGTTGATACCGTCACCGACCATGGCAACTTTCCCCTGCTCTTTCAGGGCACGGATCACACTCTCTTTTCCGTCTGGAAGTACTCCCGCGATCACATCGTCAACTCCTGCCTGGGCCCCGATGGCTTTTGCGGTACGCTCATTGTCACCGGTAAGCATAACCACGCGGATTCCCATGTTCTGGAGCTCTTTTACTGCACGGGGACTGTCTTCCTTGATCACATCCGCAACTGCGATAATTCCCAGAAGTTTTCCGTTTCTGGTGAAAAGAAGAGGGGTTTTTCCCTGCTCCGCAAGCTGCTCTGCTCTTTTATTAAGATCTGGGGAAACCTTCGTCTTGCTGCTGATAAATTTCATGCTTCCACCTGTCAGATTATCACTTCCAAGTACAGCAGAAAGTCCGTTTCCTGGAAGCGCCTGAAATCCGGTTACTTCACCTGCAGTAATTTTCTCTTCCTCTGCTTTTTTGAGAACTGCTTTTGCCAGAGGATGTTCACTTTTTTTCTCCAGAGCGCAGGCAAGTGTGAGAAGTTCTGTCTCTGTAATTCCCTCTGCCGGAAGAATATCAGTTACTTCCGGCTGACCGCTTGTAATGGTTCCGGTTTTATCCAGTGCGACGATCTGGACTTTTCCTGCTTCCTCAAGAGAAACTGCTGTTTTGAAAAGAATTCCGTTCTTGGCGCCCATACCGTTACCGACCATAATGGCAACCGGTGTTGCAAGGCCAAGTGCACAGGGACAGCTGATAACCAGCACGGAAATTCCTCTTGCCAGTGCATAACCAAAAGGATGGCCTGTAAGAAGCCAGATGATCGTTGTGATCACTGCAATGGTGATCACTGCCGGTACAAACACTCCGGAAACACGGTCTGCGATCTTTGCGATCGGTGCCTTTGTGGCTGCCGCGTCACTGACCATTTTGATGATCTGGGAAAGGGTGGTATCCTCTCCGACTCTGGTTGCTTCACATTTGATAAATCCGGACTGGTTCACAGTTGCCGCAGAAACCATATCTCCGGCTTCTTTGTCAACCGGAATACTTTCACCGGTCAGCGCGGATTCGTTAACTGCAGTAGTTCCTTCCAGGATTACTCCGTCTACCGGAATATTCTCTCCCGGGCGGACAACAAAAGTTTCTCCCTTTTGAACCTGTTCAATAGGAACGGTAAGTTCCTGTCCGTTTCGTACTACAACTGCAGTTTTCGGAGCCAGCTTCATGAGGCTTTTCAGTGCATCGGTTGTTTTTCCCTTGGAACGGGCCTCCAGCATTTTTCCTACAGTGATCAGTGTCAGGATCATGGCCGCGGATTCAAAATAGAAATCCATCATGTAATTCATAACTGCGGCAGAATCTCCGTCTACCTGCGCTCTTGTCATGGCGAACAGTGCATAGACACTCCACAGAAAAGATGCCATGGAACCAAGTGCTACCAGAGTATCCATATTCGGAGAACGGTGCCACAGACTCTTAAATCCGCTGATAAAGAATTTCTGGTTGATCACCATGATGATTCCTGCAAGAAGCAGCTGTACCAGTCCCATGGCAACGTGGTTGCCGTCAAACCATTTCGGCAGCGGCCATCCCCACATCATATGTCCCATGGAAAAGTACATCAGCACCAGCAAAAATCCTACGGATGCGATGAGGCGCCTTTTCAAAACCGGGGTCTCATGATCTTCCAGCGCTTCTTCCGCTGCAGACATGGAGATTTTTTCTCCGGCAGCGCCTTTTAAAGATGCGCCATATCCGGCCGCTTCCACAGCAGCAATGATTTCGCTGGATGAAGCGGTTCCTTCCACTCCCATAGAATTGGTCAGAAGGCTGACCGAGCAGCTGTTCACTCCCGGAACCTTAGATACAGCTTTTTCCACACGGGCTGAGCAGGCAGCGCAGCTCATACCGGTAACATTATATTGTTCCATTTCCTTTCAGTACCTCCTAAAATAAATTATGTCCCTTTATTTCATCAACTTCTGGAGGGTTGCCACAAGCTCATCAATGGTCTCATCTTTGCCTTCGCGGATATCTCTTGCAACACAGGTTCGAATGTGGGTGGCAAGCAGTTCTTTATTAAATGAATTAACTGCTGCATTGACTGCTGCAGACTGGATCAGAATGTCATTACAATAGGCATCGTTTTCCATCATTCCTATAATTCCCCGGATCTGGCCTTCAATACGCTTCAGGCGATTGATCAGCTTTTTTTTCTCCTCTTCTGAACGGGCAGTGTGTTTTTCACTGCAGCAGGGACAGGCTTTCTTTTCAGACATGGGCTGTCTCTCCTTTCTCAAAATACCCTCATGGGGTATCTGCTTTACATGGAACAATATATACCCTCAAGGGGTATTTGTCAATAGGAAACTGAAATTTTTTACCGCCGACATAAATCGTACAATAAAAAAGCCCGCTCATTACCGATGATCGGATGAACGGGCAGTATAAACTTATATTAACCAAAATTTACTCTTCTACTATATGACCAAAATAATAAAATCCTTTACAGGTATCCAGGCTTACGTTTACGTATTTACCGATAAGTTCCTTATCTCCCGGAAAATGTACCAAAAGATTATGCTGGGTACGGCCTGTAAGAGTACCTTTCTCACGGTTTTCATCTTCTACCAGGACTTCCTGTACGCTTCCCTGGAAACGGGAAGAATTCTCACGGCCTTTTTCCTGCACCAGGGAAAGAAGACGGCTGAACCGGTCTTTTACCACATCTTCCGGTACCTGATTTTCCATACCGGCAGCCGGAGTTCCGCTTCTCTTGGAATAAATAAATGTAAAGGCGGTATCATAATTGGCTTTTCTTACCACATCCAGTGTTTCCTGGAAATCTTCTTCTGTCTCTCCAGGGAAACCAACCATAATGTCAGTTGTCAGAGAGATATCCGGAATTGCCTCACGGATTTTATCTACAAGCTGAAGATATTTCTCCTTGTCATAGCGGCGGTTCATTTCTTTTAAGACTCTGCTGCTTCCGGACTGCAGCGGAAGATGAAGATGATGGCAGATTTTTTTGCTCTCTGCCATGGTCTGGATCAGTTCATCCGAAAGATCTTTGGGATGGGAGGTCATGAAACGGATACGTCTCAGTCCCTCGATCTTCTCTACTTCTTTCAAAAGCTGTGAGAATGTCACCGGTGTTTCCAACGTTTTTCCATAGGAATTTACATTCTGGCCAAGGAGCATAATCTCGGTAACGCCATCTGCTACCAGCTCTTCGATCTCACGGATGATGGCCTGGGGCTCACGGCTCTTTTCGCGGCCACGAACATAGGGAACAATACAGTAGCTGCAGAAGTTATTGCACCCAAACATTACACTGACACCTGTCTTGAAGGAATATTTGCGGGAGGTTGGCATACCTTCCACGATCTCATCAGATTCTTTCCAGATATCAATGATCTGGTCATCAGTCTGCAGTGCCCGGTAAAAAAGTTCCGGGAATTTATGGATATTATGAGTTCCGAATACAAGATTTACATATTTATAATCCTTACGGATCTTTTCCACTACGTGATGTTCCTGCATCATACATCCAAACAGTACGATTTTCATATCCGGGTGGTTGCGCTTGATGCTCTTTAAATGTCCCAGGTGTCCGTAAATCTTCTGATTGGCATTTTCCCGGACTGTGCAGGTGTTAAATACAACTGCATCAGCATCCTCGGTATCTACTATTTCATATCCCATTTTTTCCATGATGGCCGCAATAGACTCTGTCTGGATGGAGTTCATCTGGCATCCTTCATTCTGGATGTGGAAGGTGGGACGTTTCGTACTGCTTTTGGCAAGAAGCTCTTTACATTTTTCAATGTACTGAAGCTGGATCTCTGTTTCTTTGTTCTGGCTCAAATCAATTCCTCCAATAACTAAAAATTTCATATGTATCTATAAATTATTTTTCTTTAGACAATATCAGACGGGAGCATTGAACTCCCGTCTGATATATCATACAGAATTTACAGTTGTCTGTCAAAGAGTTTTTATAATAGCGGTGCAAAAACTCTCAATACATTCTGAATGGCACGTACCACAATATTTCTCTTCTGGCAGAATGCCAGATCAATGGGATCACAGTACTCCAGGGTTTCTGTAAAATCATCCCGGATGTCCAGGATCACATCATTCTTATACATCCAGACACCATCTTCAAAATGCAGATAAAGGCTTCGGTAATCCAGATTTATGGTTCCTACGACGCCTACTTTGTCATCACAGACAAAAGATTTTGCATGTAAAAATCCCGGCTGGTATTCGTAGATCTTTACACCTGCTTCCAGAAGCTGCTTATAATAAGACTGTGTCAGCAGGAATACCATTTTTTTGTCCGGGATACCTGGTGTCATGAGCCGGACATCCACACCGCTTTTTGCAGCGAGGCACAGGGCGGTCATCATCTCATTATCTATGATCAGATATGGTGTGCAGATATAAACATAGTTTTTGGCGCGATTGATAATATTAAGATAAACGTTCTCTCCTACGATCTCATCGTCCAGGGGGGAATCGCAGAATGGCTGGACATAACCGTTTCCCGGAAATTCGTTGGGGTGCCACCTGTGCGGAACATAATTTCCGAAATCAAGAGAAGTATCTGTTCTGGTAACGATTCCCCACATATACAGGAACATAGCTGTCATATTCCAGACGCCTTCTCCTTTCAGCATAACGGCTGTATCCTTCCAGTGGCCAAACCGTTTTCGCTGATTGATATATTCGTCAGCCAGGTTGATGCCGCCGGTAAAACCGGTCCAGCCATCGATCACACAGATCTTACGGTGGTCACGGTTATTCTGGATTATATTAAGAATCGGACGGAACCGGTTGAATACTTCGCATTTGATTCCTCGCCGGCGCATCTCCTTATCATACTTGTATGGCAATGTGGTAAGGCAGCCGAAGCCATCATAGATCAGTCGGACATCCACTCCTTCTTTAGCCTTTTTTTCAAGGATATTAAGGATCGTCTGCCACATTACCCCGTCATTTATGATGAAATATTCGATAAAAATAAAATGCTTTGCCTGCTCCAGTTCATGCACCAGAACCGGAAACATATCATCTCCTACCTGAAAATACTCTGCTGTGGTATTCTCGTGAACCGGATATCTTGAATACTGCCAGATGTAATCCGACTGGATCCTCATGGAACGGTCGTCTTCGTTTAAACGTTTTCTTGTGAGCTCTGAGCCTTCCAGGTATTCAGCAGTTTCATCAATAAGATTCTGATAATGCTGCTCCATTACAGCGCCGATCCGTGACTTACCGAAAAGAAGGTACAGGGAAACACCAAATACCGGAAAAATAAGGATCAGCATCGTCCAGGCGAGCTTATAAGATGGATTGATCTTTTTATTTACGATCCACAGAACAACCAGAAAACCTATGGCCTGCATTCCGATCGTCACCCATCTGGAGTATTCCATAAGCCGGAAAAGGGCGATCAGCAGCCATGCCAGCTGCACAACAAGAGCCAGAGCTACATAAAAAATTCGATTAAATAATAATTTAAGGAGCGATCGCAATGGTTTGATAATCAGTTTAATAAACAAATTCATATTTCTTTCCTTCGTCAAACGTTCCTGTTTCTATTTAATTAAAAATCCCTGACCATACAGCCAGGGATTTTTGCGCACAATTAATTATATTTACGTTTTCTTGCGGCTTCAGATTTTTTCTTACGACGAACGCTTGGCTTCTCGTAATGCTCTCTCTTACGGATTTCCTGCTGGATTCCCGCTTTAGCACAGCTTCTCTTGAATCTGCGAAGAGCGCTATCTAAAGTCTCGTTCTCTTTTACGATAACGTTTGACATAGACTCACACCTAACCTCCCTCCAGTTGTAGATTGTGCTAAAATACAACTGTCTGGGTATTTTTCTTGCACGAGTGTTATTATATAGCATAACATGTGGTTTCGTCAACATCTTTTTCGATTTTTATGAAAAAAATGTCAAAATTGTAGATCACGCACAATTTTGTTATTTTGTGAGCTGTTTTTCAAGGATTCCTGCTGCTGCGTCCATAGCTTCCTGTGCCTTCTCCGGATTCTTTCCGCCGGCCTGTGCCATGTTCGGACGTCCGCCGCCGCCACCGCCAACGATGGCTGCTACAGCCTTGATCAGATTTCCTGCATGGGCGCCTGCTTTCTGAGCTGCGTCAGTCGCCATTGCAAGGAGATTTACCTTGCCGCCGTTTACTGCTGCAAGAAGGACAACTCCTTCGCCAAGCTGCTCTTTCAGTTTGTCACCAAGGTCTCTCAGGCCATTCATGTCAACGCCCTCAACTTTGGCTGCAAGAAGTTTTACGCCGTTTACTTCAACAACTTTATCCATGACATCGCCAAGTGCACTCTGGGCAGCTTTGCTCTTGAGAGATTCATTTTCGCTCTGAAGAGCTTTTACCTCAGCCTGAAGATGGCCGATCTTTTCTACAACCTCTGTTGTATTGGCCTTTAATGCTTTTGCAGCCTCATGGAGAAGCTCTTCCTGCTTTCTGTAGTATTCGATAACTGCTTTGCCGGTAAGTGCCTCAATACGGCGTACACCAGCTGCGATACCGGATTCGGAAACGATCTTAAAGAGCATGATGGAGCTTGTATTCTTTACATGAGTACCACCACAGAGCTCTTTGGAGAAGTCTCCCATAGATACCACACGTACCTTCTGGTCGTATTTCTCACCGAAGAGTGCCATTGCTCCGGATTTCTTAGCCTCTTCTACATCCATGATGTCTGTGTGTACTTCAAGGCCTGCCTGAATCTCTTTGTTTACAAGATCTTCTGTTGCCTGGATCTCCTCAGCTGTCATAGCCTGGAAATGAGCAAAGTCAAAACGAAGTCTGTCCGGTGTTACCAGAGAACCTTTCTGCTCTACGTGGGAACCAAGAACTGTTTTCAGCGCTTTCTGAAGAAGATGTGTCGCACTGTGGTTCTTCTCGGTATCTTTTCTTGCATCTTCGTTTACTTTCAGGGATACGGTCTCACCTGTGGAGATCATGCCGGACTCCATATGTCCTACATGGCCGAATTTGCCGCCACGGAGCTTGATGGTGTCCTCAACAACAAACTTGCCATTTGCTGTCTCGATCACACCGATATCGCCTTCCTGTCCACCCATGGTTGCATAGAAAGGAGTCTGCTCTACAAATACGGTACCCTTCTGTCCCTCTGTAAGAGAATCCACGATCTCTGTCTCTGTAGTAAGGACAGTTACTTTTGAGTCAAATGTCAGATGATCATAGCCAACGAATTCAGTTGTTACATTGACATCAATATCATCATATACAGTTGCGTCCGCACCCATATAGTTGGTTACTTCACGGGCTGTACGGGCTTTGACTCTCTGCTCTTCCATGGCTTTCTGGAATCCTTCCTCGTCAATGCCGTAGCCTTTTTCCTCAAGGATCTCCTTTGTGAGGTCAAGAGGGAATCCGTAAGTATCATAAAGTTTGAATGCATTGTCACCGGAAAGAGTTTTCTCGCCGGCTTTCTTCATATCCTCTTCCATGTCGGAAAGGATGCGGAGACCCTGATCGATGGTCTTGTTAAACTGATTCTCCTCGTTTGTAAGAACACGGAAGATAAACTCTTTCTTCTCCTCAAGTTCCGGATAACCGGCTTTGGAGCTCTCGATCACCTGTGCGCTTAATTTTGCAAGGAATGTTCCCTCGATGCCAAGAAGACGTCCGTGACGTGCAGCGCGGCGGATCAGGCGACGGAGAACGTATCCACGTCCCTCATTTGTCGGCATGATTCCATCGGAGATCATAAATGTCGCGGAACGGATATGGTCTGTGATCAGACGGATGGAAACATCGTCTGCATAGTTCTTCTCATATTCTTTATGTGCGATCTCGCATACAAGATTACGAAGTGCACAGATAGTATCTACATCAAAAATAGAATCTACATCCTGAACAACTACAGCAAGACGTTCAAGTCCCATACCGGTATCGATGTTCTTCTGTTTCAGTGTTGTATAGTTTCCGTTTCCATCGTTTTCGAACTGTGTGAAAACGTTGTTCCATACTTCCATGTAACGGTCGCAGTCACAGCCTACCGTACAGCCAGGTTTGCCGCAGCCGTATTTCTCTCCTCGGTCATAATAGATCTCAGAACATGGACCGCACGGACCTGCACCATGTTCCCAGAAGTTATCTTCTTTTCCGAAACGGAAAATACGTTCAGACGGAATCCCTACCTCTTTGTTCCAGATATCGAAGGCTTCATCATCATCCAGGTAAATGGATGGGTAGAGGCGGTCTGCATCAAGCCCTACAACCTCAGTAAGAAACTCCCAGGACCAGTGGATCGCTTCTCTCTTGAAGTAATCACCAAAAGAGAAGTTTCCAAGCATCTCAAAGAATGTACCGTGACGTGCGGTTTTACCTACATTTTCGATATCACCGGTACGGATACATTTCTGGCAGGTTGTTACTCTTGTTCTTGGCGGCTTCTCAGCACCTGTAAAATATGGTTTCAGCGGAGCCATACCTGCATTGATCAGCAGAAGACTCTTGTCTCCCTGAGGAACCAGGGAAAAGCTTTTCATTACAAGATGACCCTTGCTCTCCATAAAGTCAAGGAACATCTTACGAAGTTCGTTCACTCCGTACTTTTTCATGTTGTTATCCTCCTTGTGTCAACCCCATCTGTCAGCATTTCCGGAATGTTGTAGCTTTATCCCGGAAATGTCACAGATATGGGAAATTATTTTACACAGATCTTTTTGAATTTTTTCTTGCCTCGTTTCAGGACGATCCCGTCTCCTGCAAAAGCATCCTTCTCAACCGTGTGGTAAATGTCGGTGAGTTTCTCACCATCGATGGATACACCACCCTGCTGGATCGCACGGCGGCCTTCGGAACGGCTTGGTACCAGCTCTGCTTTTACAAGAAGTGTGATCAGATCGATTTTTCCTTCCTCGTCAAAATCTTCCGCTGAAAGCTCTGTTGTAGGCATATGAGAAGTATCTGCACCTGAGAACAGTGCGCGGGCACCCTCCTGTGCTTTTTTGGCTTCTTCCTCACCATGTACAAGCTCAGTCAGCTGATATGCAAGAATCTCTTTTGCTTTGTTCAGCTCATTGCCTTCCCATTTAGCCATCTCATCAATCTCTTCAAGAGGAAGGAAGGTAAGAAGACGCATACATTTGATAACGTCTGCATCGTCTACATTTCTCCAGTACTGGTAGAAATCAAACGGGGATGTCTTATTCGGATCAAGCCATACAGCTCCGGACTGGGTTTTTCCCATCTTCTTGCCCTCTGAGTTGAGAAGCAGTGTGATGGTCATGGCATAAGCATCCTTACCAAGTTTACGGCGGATCAGCTCAGTACCGCCAAGCATATTGCTCCACTGATCATCACCACCGAACTGCATATTGCAGCCGTATTTCTGATACAGCATGTAGAAATCATAGCTCTGCATGATCATGTAGTTGAATTCCAGGAAGCTTAAGCCTCGCTCCATACGCTGTTTGTAGCACTCTGCTGTCAGCATACGGTTTACGGAAAAGTGAGCGCCTACCTCACGGAGAAGCTCTACATAGTTAAGGTTCATAAGCCAGTCCGCATTGTTTACCATAAGTGCTTTTCCATCAGAAAAATCGATAAAACGGCTCATCTGCTGTTTAAAACAGTCAATATTATGCTGGATGGTTTCCTTGGTCAGCATCTGACGCATATCCGTTCTTCCGGACGGGTCACCGATCATACCAGTACCACCGCCAAGAAGGGCAATCGGGCGGTTGCCTGCCATCTGCAGTCTCTTCATCAGGCAAAGAGCCATGAAGTGTCCTACATGAAGGCTGTCTGCTGTCGGGTCAAAGCCGATATAAAATGTAGCTTTACCATTGTTTACCATCTCTTTGATCTCGTCTTCATCTGTAACCTGCGCGATCAGGCCACGTGCTTTCAGTTCTTCCCAAACTGTCATTGTTCTTTCCTCCTGTATAGTCATATAAAAAATGCCCGGTTCCTGTCCGTTTAGGACGAGAACCGGGTCCCGCGTTACCACCTAAATTTACAGAAAACTCGCATTTCCTGCCTCATAAAGTGAATCTATATCCTGTTATATCCAATATAATACGATATAAAATCACTTCAGCACAATAACGGGTGCTATTCCGTCGCAGCCTATCTGTAAAGCCAGATTCGGTACGCAGCTCCGGGATGTATTCACAGAAGTTCCACCCTGCGCCTCTCACCTGCCGGCTGCTCTCTGTAGGCTTTCCTTAAGTTACTTCTTCCCTTCCATGCCTTTTACTATACTATATGAAGTATACAAACTGCTTTTTTGTTTGTCAAGAAATTTTGGTATCGCTTTGACAACTTAAAGTGACAGAATTATCCGTTTAACCCCTCATCTACATAAAGTTCATCGCCGTCTGCAGCGGATGTGGCAAGCTGGTCACAGCGCTCATTTAACGGATTATCCGCATGTCCCTTAACCCAGTGGAAGCTTACCTGGTGCTGTTCCTTAGCCTTTAAAAGGCGTTTCCAGAGATCTACATTCTTCACATTTTCGTTTTTGCCACGTTTCCAGTTCTTTTTCAGCCAGGAATCGATCCAGTGCTGATTGAAGGCATCTACCAGATATTTGGAATCGGAATACAGCTCCACCTGGCAGGGACGGTTCAGTGCCTCCAGAGCTACGATAGCTGCCATCAGCTCCATCCGGTTGTTTGTAGTTTTCTTGTAGCCTCTGGACAATTCACGCTCATGTAACTGGCCTTTGGTATCAATATACTGAAGAACTGCTCCGTAGCCGCCTGGGCCGTCCGGATTTCCGCGTGCTGCGCCGTCGGTATAGATTTTTACCTGCATGTTTGATTCTCCTTGGATTTTGAAATAATGAATTTTTTATTTAATAGTCAAGCGGATATTCGCAATCCGCTTCGCTACGCAGCTCTACACCAAATAACTGCTCCGCAGTTTATCAGGAGGAGCTTGCACTCCTCCTGATACAAGCAAGTCCCCACCCACTGCTTATTGCTTTTCGCAACCCCGCAGGGGACTTACTTGATTTGGTTTAATTTACAGTTATGCTGTTCCTGATTATACCTGTCCTTTTTCTCCAGTGCAAGAAATTTTTGTCCATACACCGGTACGTTCAAAGTCTGCCGCTGCATTTCCCGCATTTTTCACAAGCTTTGGATCATATCCCAGCATATCCAGAAGACGGATGGCATTTCGTGTTGTTGCCCTTCCCGGTTGGAGGAGATAATTAAACACCACTTCCTGTTCCCTGACTTCCTCTTCGAAATGATAATTTGTATAAATTTCATCCAGAATATAGGAAATCTCAATATCATGGGTTGCCGCAAAAGAAAGCAGCCAGTTTCCCCGAAGTGCATTTAAGATCTGTGAGGAAGCCGCAATCCTCTCAATGGTGTTGGTTCCCCGGAGAACTTCATCGATCACACAGAGCAGCGGTTCTTTTTTCCGGCTTTCATCCAGGATCCGTTTCAGGGAACGAATCTCTACGATGAAATAACTTTCACCGCTGCTGATATCGTCCCTCAGAGCCATGGAAGTCATTACCTTCAGAAATGGTGCCCGACAGGAGGTTGCTGTGCAGGTGTGGATAGTCTGCGCAAGAATGCTGTTGATCGCCACATTTTTCAGAAATGTGGATTTGCCGGAAGCGTTGGAACCGGTAACCAGAGTGCCTCCCGTTGCAATGATACTGTTTGCCACCGGATTTCTGATCAGCGGATGGTAGAGATCTTCTGTTTTAAGCTGCACCGCCGTATCCGATTCTTCTGTCCACGGGACAAATTCCGGTATACACCAGAGTGTCAGTGTCCGGCGAAAAGAAGCTACGGAAATCAAAGCATCCAGTTCTCCGATATTATCAATCAGCAGCATGATCGTATCGGCCTTATCTTTTATTTCCTTTAATACGGAATTGTATGCCAGAATATCCACATGAAATACCATCCGCACATAACTCATCAGTAATTGGAAAGGGTCCCCGGAATCTGCATTTTTTCCGGTAATCAGAATGGCTTTTTTTCGGAAACGTCGGAATTCCTTTTTTCCTTCCGCAATCACTTCCATCTGTTTTCTGGCTTCCGGATATTTCACGATCTGCATCTGGTCTGCCGCTTCCAGCATTTTCAGAAGATGGTTAAAGCAGTCCATATAGGTTTCAATAACTTTCTGCCCTGCACTGGCATAATAAATTGAGATATTGGCGATCATCAGACACATAAACACCAGAAAGCCCACCATCGGATACAATGGAAGCAGCACAAAAATACTCAAAAGGAGTGCTGCCAGCATCAGAATATGGATTTTCATATTGATCACCGGTGCATCATTGAGGGCAAGAACTGTATCCGCCAGAGAACCAAGCCTTGTCTTCCCGATGGAAGCCAGGATCAGCTGAAGATCTGTCCGTTCCTTTTCATGGGTATCAAAAAAATGGATCAGTTTCTCACGTTCTTCCAGTTTTTCTTTGTTGAAAACAGGTCTTCGAAGCATATTATAGAGCACGTCTTCTCCAGGTGATGAAACCGTCTGATTGATCTGTATAAAAATCCGATCCATATCCAGGTCGTTCCAGGTAATATCATCAATATAAAATTTCCCGTTTTCTTTTCTGCGAAAATAGTGGGAGATACGCTCCAGATCATCCGGAGAGTATTCTCTTTCCGGGATTTTTCCAAAAATTCTCTTTATTCTGTTCTTTTGTGCTTTTTTCCACTTATGGTTGTTCCATGCCATCAGGATAATAAACAGTACAACGATTCCTGCTGCCCACAGGATCACCTGTAAATATGGATGCATATTTTTCCCTCCCTGTGTCTATGATAAAAAAAGCCCCTGTCAGCAGCTGTACTGCTGCTGACAGGGATAATGTATCATTATACCCAGTCTACAAAAAATGTATGATCTTTATAAACTTCGTATTTAACCTTGCTGAAAGTTAACGGTTGTTTTTTGAAAGAACTGTTCATCATAAAATACATATAATTAAAATCTTTCTGTTTAAATCCGGTCAGAGTTCTTGATTTCCCGTTCTTGACATAATTATTGAAAATCGTCATTGCTTTTTTTGCTGCCTGATATGCAAGAGTGCGGTTCTCAAAATTGCCTTTAAGACGTTTCAGAAGAGCTCCGTCACGAACTACAGAATATTGCGGATAAGTACCATTTACCATGCTTTCGTAAATTACACCGCGAACTGTGGAAGGAAACTCTTTATCTTTTTTAATTGTACGGTTAAGAACACAAAGTGCTACCGCTTCCATTCCAATCTTTCCCTGGTCTCCTGCTTCGGATTCACATAATGCAGCCAGAAGTGCTTCGTCTGTTGTCTTACCGTTAGCAATTCCCGGATGAGTCTTGTATTCTTTCACCATTGTGTAATATCTGGAATTCTGAGTGTCATAAACTTTTACGTTTCCATTACTCAGATTCTGATTTGAATGGCTTGTCTTAACAGTAGCTACACCTGTCGAAGAAATTGTATAAGTAACTCCACTGACGGTTACTGTTGTACTGACAGCCATAGAACCATCTGTTTTAAAATAATATTTCTTTCCATCAATAGTTTTAAGTCCGGTAGCCATAGAACCGTTACTGGTAGAAAAATAGTATTTCTTTCCGCTGATGCGCCTCCATCCGGTAGTCATATATCCGGTTTCAGGATCAAAATAATAGCTGATATTTTTGGATGTATTTTTCAGCCAGCCGGTAGCCATTACACCGGAAGTGCTGTGAAAATACCGTTTCTGGCCTTTGCTGTTTTTTAACCAGCCAGTAGCCATGATACCTTCGCCACTTGTAAAATAGTATTTCTCACCTTTACTGTTTTTCATCCAGCCTCTGGTCAGTTTACCTGTTTTTGGATCAAAATATCGTTTCCGCTTCCTGGAATCTGTCAGCCAGCCAGTTACCATAACTCCCTTCTGACTGGTAAAATAATAAGTCTTTTGGCCATTTACGTTTAGCCAGCCCTTAACCTGAACACCTGTAGTTTTATTAAAATAGTATTTATATTTTCCAAGTGTCAGCCAGCCTTTTTGTTTGCTACCGTCGCTTTTTATGTAGTATGTCTTTCCTCCAACTGTCTTAAAACCGGCAGTTGCTGCCTGTACTTCAGTTGCAGAATGTGAAAAAAAAGCGCAGCCGGCCAGAAGTAAACATACCAGCATCAGTCCCTTCATCCACTGTCTTGCTCTGAGATTTTTCATAATTTTCCCCATTTCTTTATGCCCGATAACAAAATATCAGTTCTGTTTCAAAAATTACAAAAGTGTTACATTGTGTTTATTATATCGTAACGAATAAATACTGTCAACTTTTTTGTAACCAGGGACATCTCCTACCCATATGATGAAGTGTAAACAAAATTCTGGAGGACTTATCGATGAGTGACTTAGCGGCTACAAATTGCGGTTGTAATGACTGCGGGTGTGATTCCGGATGTGGCAATAACTGCGGATGTAATAACAACGGCTGCGGATGCGGCAATAACTGTGGCTGTGGCGGATGGGGAACTTCCCTGTTTGGCGGCGGAAACAGCTGCTCCTGCATTCTCTGGATCATCTGCCTTCTGTGCTGCGGCGGCAATAACGGATGCGGTAATAACAATGGCTGTTGCAATGACAGCTGCTGGATCATCATCCTTCTTCTGCTCTGCTGCGGAAATAATGGATGTGGCTGCAACAACTGCTGTTAAAAAGATTCGCAGAAAGGGCAGAGGTTACTTCCTCTGCCCTTTCTGCCGGTGTTTTTTTGCGGCTTCCTGTTTCTTCTTTTTTTCTTCCAGACACTTCAGATCTATCTCATAAAAAGCATTCCCATCAATCACAAGCCTTTGCTTTTTTTCTGATTCCATAGTTTTCTCCCGAAAATAAATTCTTCCATTTATAATATGAAACTTTTTGTATTTCTGTCATATTCTTTCACGAAGAAACATAGATTTCATGAAAAAGGACTTTTTTATGGAACAGGATTTTGTTGCCAGAACTGCACTTGATGAGATGGTAGAAAGTGACCGGAATCAAATGCTGAAAGCCATGATTCCATATTTACCTGCCTCTGGCCAGCAGTTTCTGTCTATGTATGCAAAAACTCAGGAATTGATCAATACCATGACCCTCTTCAAAAATCGCAAAAATTATCCGGATATGCAGGCAGCCAGTCTTTCCATGTCTGATCCGATGGAAATACTTCAGGATATCCGAAGATGCTGCGGTGGTGAAAAACGCAGACAGATCGACCAGATTACAAATCTTATAGCTGTCATGCAAATGATAAAAATTATGAATGAGGAACCGTCAGGAGGTGAAAATCCATGAGTGATGACTGGAAAAACAATCCAAAGCTTTCCCAAATGGATCCGCAGAAACTTTCCATGCTTCAGAATCTGGCTGATCAGGGACTTGGGAAAAATCCTTCTGAACTGATGCCGTTTATTATGGGCGCAGCTTCTCAGGAAAAAAATGCGGGATTAAATTTTAGCTCTGATGAAATCTCTGCGATTATTGAAGTGCTTAAGATAGGAAAAAGTACCACGGAAATCGCCCGGCTTGACCGTATTGTAAATCTGATGAAAATGATACGCCATTAACAACCCTGTGATCCCGGAACAGCGTCTTTTCTGTTCCGGGAATTTTCTGTCTTATATTCCTTTTCCCATCTGTCTGAATATAATCTGCAAAAATCCGACATATCTATAGATTCTATCGCATAATTCATAGAACATATTCTCTATTTTTGTGATATTTTTTTATCATTTTCACTTCCTTCTTATATCAGTATATGGTATACTTGTCCATGAAATGAATGATATGCAAAATAGGATTTTATGCGTCAAGTGTTTGGCGAATGGGGAGTTGTCGCCAGAACGAAAAGTACGTCTTACGGTATGAAATCCGCACCCGTTGCAGCAATATAAGAGAATATCTCATATTGTGTAGGGCTTTTTCGACATACGTTCTATTACAATTGGAGATATCTTTTTTTATGCGCAAAAATAAAAGAGACGGTCTCCGAAAAACGTGATTTTTTTAACAAATGGAGGTTGTTATTTATGGTAGACAAAGCAAAAGTTGAAGAGGCGATCAAGCTTCTTCTCGAAGGAATCGGCGAAGATGTAGACAGAGAGGGACTGCAGGGAACTCCGGAACGTATTGCCCGCATGTGCGAGGAAATTTATGGCGGACTTGACAACGAGGCGGACGAATATCTTCAGAAACAGTTCCATGTAGAAAACAACGAAATGGTCCTGGAAAAAGATATTACCTTTTATTCCATGTGCGAACATCATCTTATGCCGTTTTACGGAAAAGCTCATATCGCATATATCCCAAATGGCAAAGTTACCGGCTTAAGCAAGCTGGCCCGTACCGTTGATGTGTACGCGAGAAGACCTCAGATCCAGGAACGTCTGACTGTGCAGATCGCAGATGCCCTGGAACGTGTTCTCGCTCCAAAAGGAATCATGGTAATGCTGGAGGCGGAGCATACCTGCATGACCATGCGTGGGATCAAAAAGCCGGGAAGCAAAACGGTTACGACTGTCACCAGAGGTGAATTCAAAGAAAATATGGAGCTCCAGAAACAGTTCCTTGCTATGGTTAAGGACTGATGGACAGAGTAAATCAGATCTGGAATCATCCGATCTATCAGAATGAGCTTAATAAGCTTCAGCTTCTGGAGACTGACCGTGAATTCTGCAGACATACACCGGAGCATTTTCTGGATGTGGCACGCCTTGCCTATATCCGGGCACTTGAGGAAAATGCTCCGGTTTCAAAGGAACTGATCTACTGTACTGCCCTTCTTCATGATATCGGACGGGCCAGACAGTATGAAGATGGCACTCCTCATGATGAGGCCGGTGCTGCTATCGCCGGGCAGATCTTAAACGAGCTTGGATTTTCTATGGAAGAAATTGAAGCGATCGTTTCGGCAATACGTGGTCACAGAGCTCAGACGGATCAGACAGTTCTTGGAAAACTGCTCTATACTGCGGACAAAAGATCCAGAAACTGTTTTTCCTGTAAAGCAGAGCCGGAATGTTACTGGTCTCCTGCCAAAAAAAATATGACGATCCAATATTAGGAGGTTTTTTCATGAAAATCGGAAATCGTGAGTTTGATGTAAAAAACAAAACATACATTATGGGTATCTTAAATGTCACACCGGATTCTTTCTCAGATGGCGGAAAATGGAATGATATGGATCATGCCCTGAAACATACGGAAGCTATGATCGCCGAGGGTGCTGATATCCTGGATATTGGCGGAGAGTCAACCCGTCCGGGACATACACCAGTTGGTGCACAGGAAGAGATTGAACGAGTACTCCCTGTTATTGAGGCAGTAAAAAGCCGTTTCGATATCCCGATTTCTGTAGATACATACAAGGGATGTGTTGCAGAAGAATCCCTGAAACATGGAGCAGATCTTATCAATGATATCTGGGGACTGAAATACGACCCGGAAATGGCTCCTGTCATTGCCAGATATAATGCTCCCTGCTGTTTAATGCATAACAAAGATAACACAGAGTATAACAACTTTATTGTAGACATGCTGGCTGAAACCCAGGAATGTGTCAATATCGCCAAACGTGCCGGTATTGCCGATGACAAGATCATTCTTGACCCGGGTGTCGGATTTGGTAAAACATATGAGATGAACCTGATGACCATGGATAATCTGGAGCTTTTCCGGAAGCTGGGATATCCGGTACTTCTTGGTACCTCCAGAAAATCCATGATCGGACTTGCACTTGATCTTCCTGTAGATCAGCGTGTAGAGGGAACCCTTGCCACATCGGTGATCGGTGTTATGAAGGGCTGTGCATTTGTCCGTGTTCATGACATCAAAGAAAATAAACGCGTCATCCAGATGACAGAAGCTATTCTGGGACGCTAGGAGGAACTGATGGATAAAATCGAAATCAGAGATCTTGAGATTTTTGCAAACCATGGTGTATTTCCGGAAGAAACAGCTCTCGGACAGAAATTTGTTGTTTCTGCTGTTATGTATACAGAGACACGTCCGGCAGGGCTGGCAGATGATCTTTCTGCTTCCATCAATTATGGGGAAGTCAGTCATATGATCACCGATTTTCTTCAGAAAAACACTTACAAACTTCTGGAGGCTGCTGTGGAGAATCTGGCAGAGCTGCTGCTGCTTTCTCTTCCGCTTCTTAAAAAGATCACCCTTCGTATTGAAAAGCCCTGGGCTCCGGTAGGCCTTCCACTGAAAACCGTTGCTGTGGAAATTACCCGAGGCTGGCATACAGCTTATGTTGCTTTTGGTTCCAATATGGGGGATAAGAAGAAATACCTGGACAATGCGATCCAGGGGCTTCGGGATATGAAAGAGATCGTTGTTGAGAAAGTTTCAGAGTATCTTGTGACAGAGCCTTATGGCGGTGTGGAGCAGGATGAATTTCTCAATGGAGCTTTAAGAGTCCGGACTTTGCTTTGTCCGGAGGAGCTTCTTGACAGGCTGCATGTGCTGGAGCAGGCTGCGGATCGGAAGCGGATCATACATTGGGGGCCACGGACACTGGATCTGGATATCTTGTTTTATGATAATGAGATCATTGATACGGAGGTATTGCATGTGCCTCATATTGATATGGAGAATCGGGATTTTGTGTTGAAGCCTATGGTGGAGATTGCACCGTATTTGCGGCATCCGGTGTTGAATTTAACAATGGAGCAGTTGTTAAAAAAGCTGCTTGAAAATGCATAATAATCTAATTTTATTGCAATTTGGAAGTTGTGAAAAGCGTGGGGAAGGGAAGCATTCGTAGTTGCGAAGGCCATTTCTCTTCCCCACACCCCTTTCCTCCGGCCACGCTTAGAACATTTTGGCTGTGTGACTTTATTTAATTATAAATAAAAAAAGATGACAAGCCCGATACAGATGTCTTGGCTACAATCTGTATCGGGCTTGTTTTGTTTGAGTGTAAGTTATTGAATAAAATCCTTAATTCTTTATTTCTGGTTTACCAAATCGAATTCGTCGGTGATTTCTTTGGATGGGGCCTTGGTGAGGAGACTGACGATGATGTTTGCTGCGATGGCCACCAGGAAGGCGGGAAGGAGTTCATAGATTCCCCAGGCGCCGCCGAGTTTGCTGATTCCGTATTTCCAGATGAATACCATGGAACCGCCGCAGATCATTCCTGCCAGGGCTCCCTGCCAGTTGGAGCGTCTCCAGAATAATGCCAGGAGGACTACAGGGCCGAATACGGCTCCGAAACCTGCCCAGGCGAAGGATACGATGGTGAAGACGGAACTGTTCGGGTCACGGGCGATGAACATAGCTACTACTGCGATCAGAAGAAGTGTGATCTTATCCGCTACCATGCTTTCTTTTTTGGTTTCTTTATCCTTCAGGATGCTTCCGAGAAGGTCGGAAGAAACTGCTGAAGATGCTGCCAGAAGCTGGGAATCTGCAGTTGACATGGTAGATGCCAGGATTCCTGCGAGGATAAGTCCTGCAAGGATCGCTGCGATCACACCGTGCTGGCTGAGAAGATTTGCAATCTGAACGATGATGGTCTCAGATGCGGAACCTTCCAGAAGATCAAACTCTCCTGCTGCTGTCATTCCAAGTCCTACCACACCGATCAGTACTGCTACTGCCAGTGAGATCACTACCCATGTAGTTGCCACTCTTCTGGAAAGTGTAAGTTTCTCTTCATCTTCAATCGCCATGAAACGAAGAAGAATATGTGGCATTCCGAAATATCCAAGTCCCCATGCAAGCATGGAAATAATGTTAAGCAGTGGATATGCCTGTTCTGTTCCGGTTGTGGGATCATATGTAGTAAACATAGTCAGATATCCCGGCAGGGATCTTGCATGGTCTGCAACTGCCTCAATACCACCGGCAGTGCTGATCCCGAATACGAATACGATCACAAGTGCGATGGACATGATGATACTCTGGATAAAGTCTGTAGTAGATGCTGCCAGGAATCCTCCCAGTGTAGTATAGCCAACGATAACCAATGCACTGATAATCATAGCCGGCAGATATTTTACGCCAAAGAGACTTGCAAAAAGTTTACCACAGGCTGCAAATCCGGAAGCTGTATACGGAATAAAAAAGATTACGATAAAAATCGCTCCGATGGACTGCAGAATCTTCTTCTCATCTCTGTAACGGTTACTGAAAAAGGATGGCAGTGTAATGGAGTTTCCTGCCACATGTGTGTAACGGCGGATTCTTTTTGCCACGATCCTCCAGTTTACGTACGTTCCGATGGCAAGGCCAATGGCTGTCCAGCCTGCGTCTGCAATACCGGTAAGATAAGCAAGTCCCGGTAATCCCATCAGAAGCCAGCTGCTCATGTCAGAAGCCTCTGCACTCATGGCTGTTACCAGAGGTCCAAGTTTTCTTCCTCCCAGATAGAAATCAGAACTGTCATTGTTGTTCTTGGAACACAGATAACCCACAAAGATCATTGCACCCAGGTAGACGATAATGGCTGCCATTATACAAATATGTGCTGTTGTCAAGAATAGTTCTCTCCCTTCATTTATCTATGTATGTTTTCACATATTTATAGATTTTATTATATTAACTTAAGAAAGTAAAGAGGATTTTCCATTTTTTTGAATAAAAATGTCTTTTATACGAAGAAAAAGGGCTGAACCCATAAGACAGCCCAGCTCTTTTCCAAAATTTCTGTTTAGTTTTCCTCAATACGCTTCTGCACATCTTCCACTGTGTACGCTTCTGTCAGTGCTTTCAGATCATCCGGTGTGGTATCTGTACTGTAAGCTTTGATAACTTTCATCAGATCCGCACAGCTGTATGCATTTTCGTAAATATCCTGTGTATATCCGTAAAGCTCATTGAAGGTATCTTTATCGGATGCGCTCCAGAATCCCTGATACAGACGAACAGTATTGCTATCTGCATCATCGGTGTTTGCCTCCGGATGACCGGACATTGCATTGTACAGGATCGCAAATGCAGGACCGCCCATGGATGCATATTTTCCTGCAATGTAATCAATCTTCGGATTACCAAAAGAATCGTTATCATTGATCTCATCATGATTTTCCATGGAGAAGCAGTCAACAGCTCCGACCTTGATATTGGAGCCCTGCTCTTCTTCCTTGGAAGTAATCGTCTTCATGATCTCATCTACATTGAAGGTACAGAGAACTGCATCATAATTTCTATCTACAAAAGCATGTTTCAGGTTATTGATTCCTTTCGGATCTGTCATATATCCAGGGCAGATGGTAATGCTGACATCATCCTTTCCTGCATCTACAACCGTTGTTTTCTCAGATGACGCAAGTTTTTCAACATCCTCCGAATAAGTCAGTCCTTCTTTTTCAGCCAGTCCTTCCAGAACACCAATGGTTCTCTGAAGGTGCATGTAGTTTCCTGCGGAAGAACCACCGGTCAGCACAATATAACTGCTGGTATCTGCATCTGCAAAATAATCTGCCATATTGTAGCCGGCTTCATAATCTGCCTTTGCATCCGGTCCTACACTTCCAAGAAAATACGGGCTGGTTTTTACCTTGTCATAATCTTCATCGCTGATACTTCCGGAACCAAGAACATAATACATTTCTTCTTCATCACAGGCTTCTACAATCTTCTGAATATCCTGTCCATAAAAAGAAATGATTCCGCTTACGCCCTGCAGCTTCATTGCGCGGATAAAATTGATCTCGTCCTCTGCAGAATTAATGCTGCCTGAAAAATAGAACTTTACCGGAAATCCCTGCTGGATATATTCTCTGTAATAGTTCATAAACATGTTCATTTCCGGGCTGTTCTGATTATATACTACAACACCTATTGTATATTGAACATCTCTGTCTTCCACAGCAGCGGAAACTTTTTTCCCGCCAACTGCAAAAACGGCAAGCAACAACAGCAGAATGCCCATTACTTTAAAGTTTTTTAATGTCATACTGTTTTTTGCCTTTCTTTATTTCTCAGTTACATAATGGCAGGCTACTTCATGTCCGGACTCTACCTCTGTAAGCACCGGACGGATCGTCTTACATTTCTCCATGCAGTGCTCACAGCGATTCTGGAACGGGCAGCCATGAGGAACATCCAGAGGGCTTGGAGCCTCACTTTCAATACTCTCGATCTTTTTGTTCTGATCCATATGAATGGAAAACTGAGCGCCAAGAAGAGCCTGTGTATATGGATGAAGAGATTTTTCTGCAACATCCTCTCCTGGAATTACCTCCACGATATTTCCAAGATACATTACCGCGATCTGATGAGCAAAAGAACGGATCAGCGCCAGGTCATGGCAGATAAAGAGCATGCTGATGTTTTTCTCCTTCTGGAGACGTACCAGCAGCTGGATCACGGACTCCTGTACAGAAACGTCAAGTGCAGAAGTCGCCTCATCACACACCAGGATCTCCGGTTCCAGGGAAAGTGCACGTGCAATACTGATACGCTGTCTCTGACCACCACTCATGTTATGAGGATAGCGGTCTACAAAATCTCCGGGAAGTTCTACCATTTTCAGAAGTTCTCTGGCTTTGGCTTCTTTTTCGCTTCTTTTCAGTTTCCCGTAATTGATCAGCGGCTCTGTAAGAATATCCACGATCTTCATTTTCGGGTCAAAAGATGCCAGTGGATCCTGGAATACCATCTGCATATTCTGACGGTTCAGCCAGGTTTCTTTTTTGGAAAGATTGGAGAGATTTTTTCCATGATAAAGGATCTCGCCACTGGTCGGCTTGTCAAGAGAGATGACCATACGGACAAAGGTGGATTTACCACAGCCACTCTCTCCTACGATTCCCAGAGTCTTTCCTTTATAAACATTCAAGTTCACATCATTGCAGGCTGTCAATGTTCTGCCACCGGAAGCCGGGAACTGTTTTACGATATGTTTTGCACTGAGCACGATATCGGATTCCTTAAACATAACGCTGTCCCTCCATTTCCGGCACTGCAGCCAGCAGTTTCTTTGTATAGTCACTGGTCGGATGATTCATGACTTCATCACGTGTTCCCTGATCCACAACTTTTCCGTGCTGCATAACAACCAGCTGATCGGCCATATAAGCCGCTACACCAATGTTATGGGTAACGATGATGATGCCGGTTCCGAAATCATCACGGAGCTCCATCATCTGGCGTACGATCTGTGCCTGCGTGGTTACATCCAGGGCACTGGTCGGCTCATCTGCAAGAAGCAGTTCCGGGTTAAAAGTCATAGCCATGGCAATACCAACTCGCTGGCGCATACCACCGGAAAGCTGGTGAGGATAACTTTTCATGATATTTTCCGCGTCTGGAAGACGCATTTTCTGAAGCATGGAGCAGCCTTTTTTCCATGCTTCTGCTTTGGATACGTCAGTATGTGTACAAATATACTCCACATACTGGCTTCCGATCTTGCGGATCGGATTCAGGGTTCCACCACAATCCTGAAAAATCATGGAAATGCGGGTACCTCTTAAATTTCTCCATTCATCCTTGGTATTGGAAAGCAGGGAATGTCCGTTGAACTGAATATCACCGGCACTGACCCGGCCACCCCCGGCAAGAGCGCCGAGGACAGCACGGATCACGGTTGTTTTTCCACTTCCACTCTCTCCTACAACACTGATGATCTCACCCTTCTTCATGGAAAGATTGAAATGCTCAATGGTAGGTGCCTGCTTTCCGTACTGAACAGAAAGATCCTTGATTTCAAGCATAAATAAACGCTCCTTTACTCGGCAAGAGTGATATCCTTTGTCAGCCAGTAGTAATCCATCGGATACATCTTAACTCCAGTTACTTTCTTATTGGAGAAGAGATAAGTTGTCTCATAACCGAAGAATACAGTTGCTGCATCATCCATAATATCCTGCTGGATGTCGATGATCAGATCTTTTCTTGCATCCTCATCGAATGTCTGAGCAAGCTCATCAAGAAGCTTATCTACATCCGGATTGTTGTATCCTGCAGTATTGTTTGCGGAAGAGCTGTACCAGTTCTCTCTTAAGTAGTTCTCCGGATCACCTGTGTTGGCAACCAGTACGTTCCAGATCAGAAGGTCATACTGACCGGAATCTCTCATGTCAAGAAGTGTCTCATAACTTACAGTATTCAGGTTTACATTGATACCGATCTCTTTCAGGCTGGCCTGTGCTGCCTGTGCGTATACACCAAGCTCTGCACGGCTTGTGTAAATAACGAAATCAAGAACAAGCGGATCTCCGTCCGGAGTCTCTACAAATCCGTCACCGTCAACATCTTTGTATCCAGCTTCCTCAAGAATCTTCTTTGCGCCATCCGGATCGTAAGCATTCTCATCTTTCAGATCATCGAATCCAAAGTCAAGTGTTGGAGGAACCGGTGCTTTACCGGCTGTTGCACCACCCTCAAGAAGAGTGTTGCAGTATGTCTCCTTATCAAGTCCGCGGAGAAGTGCCTGGCGAAGTGCCTTATCGCTGAGTGCATGATCCTCGTTCTGGTTCATGAATGCATAGGTGGAACGAAGAGACTGAAGCTCCTGGATGTCGTAATTGTCATTTCCCTCAAACTCAACCAGGTTCTCTGTTTTCAGGTTGTAAGCGATATCGATCTCACCTGTCTGAAGAGCCATGGAACGTGTTGTCTGGTCATCCACACATTTCAGTGTAACTTTATCAAGGGGAACTTCTCCATCCCAGTAGTTCTCATTTTTTACTACGACACAGGAATCTGTCGGGTTGAAGGACTCTACTGCGTAAGGTCCTGTACAGATCGGTCCTTCCATGGCAAATGTAGAATCATCTACATTTGTATCTACGATCAGAAACAGCGGGTCTGCAAGGCATCCGGCCATGTTTGCATTTGCTCTGTTCAGGTGGAAGATCAGGTTCTGTCCATCAACCTCGATGCTGTCGAGATCAAAGAATTCCGGAACACGGTCACTCTTTTCAGCGGTACGCTCGATGGAAGCTTTTACCATCTCTGGTGTCATATCGTCGCCGTTGGAGAATTTTACGCTCTCACGGATCTTGAAGGTCCATGTTTTTCCATCGTCGCTGTTCTCCCATTCTTCTGCAAGACATGGAACGATCTCACCGTTCTCATCGAATTTTGTGAGGCACTCTCCGATCGCATAACGGGATACTACCCAGCTGAAATACTGCTCTGTCGGCTCCAGTGTATCTGCAAAGCTTGTTACTCCGATGGTGATCTCCTTATCACTTTTTTTGTCACCTTTTGCCTGAGCCACTGTTGTCATGGAAAAAGTCATCATGCATGCAAGTGTAGCAGCCAGCACTTTTTTAACTACGTTATTTCTCATTTCATCCTCCTAAAGATAAATAATACTGATCATATGGTGTTGGTTTGTTACAGAGTTGTTTTATTGATCCTGGCGCGGATCCAGTACATCACGGATGCTGTCTCCAAGCATGTTGAAAACAACAACACAGATCACGATAGCGATACCAGGGTAGATCATAAGCCATGGCGCTTTTGCCATGTAGGTCCTTCCTTCATTCAGCATCAGTCCCCATTCCGGTGTCGGCGCGGTTGCACCAAATCCCAGGAATGAAAGGGAAGCCAGTTCCAGCATCATGGTTCCGATATCTGCCGCTGCAGTTACCACCATCTGGGTTACCATGTTGGGAAGAACGTGTACAAGAAGAATTTTCCAGGTCTTTGTTCCGTTTACCACAGCTGCCTCTATGTAAAGACTCTTCTTGACTTTCAAAACCATACTTCTTGCAAGGCGGGCATATTTTGTCCAGCTTACAGCCGCAATGGAGATAACGGCATTGACCAGATTCGGTCCGAGCATACCGGCAATGGCAATGGCCAGAACAAGGCCGGGGAATGAGATCATCATATCCGCGATACGCATGATCACTGCATCCACAACACCACCGAAATATCCGGCGATAACTCCTAAAAATGTACCGATCACAAAGATCACCGCAACCAGACATAAGGTCATGATCAGAGAGGTTCTTGTTCCGAAGATAACACGGGAAAGAAGATCTCGTCCAAGCTTATCCGTTCCGAACGGATGAGCGGAGCTTGGCTCCTGCAGTGATTCGGTCATAACTGCATCCAACGGATCATATGGGGAAAGCTGCGGTGCAAAGATCGCAACACCGATCACCACGAGACCCAGAATAAAGAAAAGAGTGAACTGTTTATTTTCTTTGAATGTTCGTAATACCTTTTTCAATTATCTATCCTCCTTAAGTCTTGGATCGAGATAAGTATAGGACAGATCCACAAGCAGGTTGATGCACATGTACAGGATCGCGATCCAGAGTACATAGCCCTGTACAAGAGGATAGTCACGACAGGAAATTGCCTTTACTGCCATATTTCCCATTCCAGGCCAGTTGTAAATGATCTCTACAACTGCAGTACCTCCCAGAAGACTTCCAAGGGAAAGCCCCAGCAGTGTTACCAGCGGAAGCATTACATTAGGAAGAACGTGTTTCCAGAGAATGACTCTTTCCTTGATCCCACGCATTCTTGCACCTGTGACATAATCCTGGTGAAGTTCCTCCAGTACTGCACTTCTTACCTGTCTGGTATACTTTGCAGACATGGCAAGTGCAAGTGTCAGCGCCGGAAGGATCATGGATTTAAAATCTGTACTGCCTCCGGCAACATTGATCCAGCGAAGCTGAACACCAAAGATGCTGAGAAGGATCAGGCCCAGCCAGAAGCTTGGAACAGATACTCCCACAAAGGTAATTCCTCTTACAAAATAATCCGGGAATTTGTTCTGATATACAGCGGCCAGTATTCCAAGCGGTATGGAAATAATGACCATCATCAGAAGTGCCAGCAACGACATCCTCAGCGTCGGCCAGAAACAGGATACCAGTTTATCCGTTACCGGCATTTTGAAAGAATAGGACTGTCCCATATCTCCTGTTACAACACCTTTCAGCCAGGAACCATACTGCACAAGAAATGGCTGGTCAAGGCCGAGATCATGTCTTGTCTGTTCCAGAAGTTCTGGTGTTGGAAGATTACCACACTCTGTCAACATGATCTCCGCAGGATCACCAGGTGACAGGTAGGTCAGTCCAAATGTGAAAAAGCTGATTCCAAATAATACAATGATAATCTGGAGAAATCTTTTTCCTACTTGTTTCTTTGTCACGTTTTACTCCTTTCCTCATTTGATGTGATTTTTAGCATAGCCGTTTCAACTTATATAAGATAATAATAACTATAATGGGATTCTTTATATGCAGAAAATGCATGGAATTTTAGAAATACGCACGAAAAAAGCCCGTGACGAAATACGGGCACACACAAAAAAACTTGCTTCCTATCTTCCGTAAGAATCATCTTAAAACAATTACAAGCAGGTCTCCTGACTCAGGCTCCTCACCCTCAGACACCTTCCCGGCCCTATTTCTCACGCACCCGGCCAGTGGTATTTTATCTGAGGATTCCCCATTACAGTGACGGGATCGTACCGGATTTACACCGGTTTCCCTATTAATCCTCTCGGAACTTGCAACGACTGATGTAAAAATCAGCAAATGCTGTTAAATTACGGATTTATTATATGATAAATCTATTGCTGTTGTCCATAGAAAAATGTTGTATTTTTAGAATATTTATCAATTTTGTCAAAGCTGTTTGAATTGTACATATACCCCGTTAGGTATTTAACAACTGAGTTTATCCGATTTGTCAAAAAAATACGGATTTTACGCGTTTGTTTTTACAAACAGAACAACAAACGGTAAAATCCGGTTTTCTTATCGCTTCTATAGGAATTGAATAAAACAATTTTTGGTGGAAAAGCTCTGCGAATATCAGGTCAGCGTCTCTGTGATCGCTGCATAGGCGATCATCGGTCCGTCCTCAATAATATTCAGGCTGGCTGTCTGATAAAGTACAACTCCATTTTCTGTTGCAATGGATGTATAAAGCAGGTTTCCGTAGTAATCTCTCAGTTCACCCAGGTCTTCTCCTTTAAAGAAGTACTCTCCAGGCTTTTTGGATGGATACCAGCATCCGGTATATGGTGCATATTCATATACCACATTTTCCAGAAGCATCTGACGGTAATGTTTCAGTCCGTGACATTTCTTCCCCTGAAGATGAAACACAAGATGACGGACGTCTCTTTTGTCCTGTTCCACTTCCTCCCAGGTCCAGTAACTGTGTCCGCCCCTCTCGATGAGAATGCTTGGAATTCCAAGAGAAGAAGCATAATTATAGGCACCACCTGTAGCAGTTGTAGAGCGGACCACATATTTGACACCGATATGTCTTGCCATATGTAAGGACTTCTCTGCCGTCTCTTCATCTACAACCCCTACATAATAAACATATGGATGAAGCTGCTCATATCCGTCTCCGCTGTGCAGATCAATATAATAATCCGTTATGGAAAAAAGTTTCGTCACCATGGTATAGGCAATGCGGTCTGCAGCTGTCCCCTCAGGATCTCCCGGGAAAACACGGTTCAGATTCTTACCATCTTCATAGACCATACTCATGGTACGATGTTCAAATCCACTGACATTGACCAGCGGAATGATGATCACATTTCCCTTCAGTTCCTCCGGCTGAAATTCTTTCGCAAGTTCCATCGCCGCCTGTATTCCTACATACTCGGCGCTGTGTACTCCTGCTGTGATCAGGATCGTCGGTCCGTCTTCCACCCCGCAGATCACAGTCGCCGGCATCGCCATGCCGCATCCTGTGATCTCAATCTTACCTTGTGCTTTTTCTCCTTTTTCGATCACCCAGTCATCAATTTTGATCATTGGCTGTTTCCCTTTCCCTTTTTCTTATATTTCCGCACTTTGTTCCGATAAGTATACCATGCCTAACCAAAATTGTATATGTCTTTTTTTTAATTCTATCTTTTTGCCAGTTCTCTGGTGATCTCTTCCCAGCTGACACCTTTTTCCACCATCAGTACCATCATGTGATAGAGAAAATCTGAGATCTCATACTTGATCTCTTCTTTATCCGGATTTTTGGCGGCAATGACGATCTCTGTACATTCTTCACCGACTTTTTTCAGGATCTTGTCAATTCCCTTATCAAAAAGATAATTGGTATAGGAACCTTCCTTCGGATTCGCTTTCCGGTCTGTGATCACATCGTACACATTCTGGAATACGTGGAGTGGATTGGTATCATCGTACTCTTTCTTCATCAGTGGTTTGAAGAAACAGGTACGGTTTCCTGTATGGCAGGCAGCCCCCACCTGATCCACCTTGGCAAGGATCGTATCATTGTCACAGTCAATGGTAAGGGATTTTACATACTGTACATGTCCGGATGTCAGGCCTTTTGTCCAGAGTTCATTCCGGCTGCGGCTCCAGTATGTCATTTTTCCCAGTTTCAGTGTAGTATCAAAAGCCAGTTCATTCATATAGGCCAGCATCAGCACTTCATCTGTCCGGTAATCCTGGACAATAACTGGAACCATTCCATCACTGTTTAATTTAAAATCGGACCATGCAATATTGCTTTTATAGGTATTCACCGGAATTCCGGCTTTTTCGCAGGTCTCTTTTAATGTATGCAGATCATTTTCAAGGCTGCTCACATAAGCACCGCAAAGTCCGGACACGGCGGTTTCCCCTAAAAGCTCCAGAACTTTTTCCTGACTGCTTTCGTCCGTGTGGAGAACAATGGAAATCTGCGAAATCTGTGCGATTTCATTTTCCACTGTATCCAGAGCCAGAACACTGTCTGCATAAGTTTCGATCAGCTCCTGATTTTCTGTAAATTCCTTCAGATCAGAAATACTGATCATCATACGTTCTTTTCCAAAACGTCTGGATACTTCCTCAAGAAGCTCAATATTACTTTTCTTTGAAAAATTTAATACAACCTTGGCACAGCCTGCATAGATCAGTTTTTTTACGTCTTCCATACGTTTGATGTTTCCTGCTGCGATCACCGGGATCTCGGATGCCTGGCAGATATCCCGGATCTTTCCGATCGCACGGCCATGCTCAGCATCTGCGGAAGAAAAGTCAAACACCAGAAGCTCATCTGCTCCATTGTCGCCGTAAAATTTTGCAAGTGTCTCTACATTTCCATCTCCGAAAAGATTTCTCTGTCCAAATCCTGTTACTGCCTTTTCTGCCTGAAGATAAAGGCATGGGATCAACTGTTTGTTCATAAGTAGTCTCCTTTATGTATCAGAGGCTTCCCTTGGTAGAAAGCACGTCTGTGATCCGGGAATCGTACTGTGTTGCCGCATCAAGGGCTTTGGCAAAGCTCTTAAACATAGCCTCTGCCACATGATGGCTGTTTCCGCCGGAAAGAACTTTGATGTGAAGATTCATTGCTGCGGAATAAGACACTGCATAAAAGAATTCCTTCACCATCTCGGTTGCCATATCTCCTATTTTCTCCGTGGAAAACTCCGCATCCCATCCAAGATAAGGTCTTCCGGAAAGATCCACTGCACAGAGCACCAGAACTTCATCCATGGGAAGAATACAGCTGCCATAACGTTTGATTCCTTTTTTGTCCCCAACTGCCTCACGGATCGCATTTCCAAGGACAATACCTGTATCTTCAATAGTATGATGATCATCCACATTCAGGTCACCGTGTACTCTCAAAGTAAGATCATACAGTCCATGACGCGTAAAGCCGTCCAGCATATGATCAAAAAAGCCAATACCTGTATCAACATCGGAACTTCCTGTTCCGTCAATATTCAGCTGCAGACGGATCTGTGTTTCTTTTGTGTTTCTTTCGATCAGTGCTTCTCTTGCCATTATTCGTTCTCCTTATCCTCTTCCTCAAAACGGACCGCAATGGAGTTTGCGTGTGCAGTCAGCTGTTCCGATGTGGCAAACTGGATAATGTCCTTGTGGATCTTCCGGAGTGCTTCTCTGGAATAATACACAATGCTGGATTTCTTAATAAAATCATCTACAGAAAGTGCGGAGAAAAATTTCGCGGTTCCATTGGTAGGAAGTACATGGTTCGGTCCTGCAAAATAATCTCCAAGAGGCTCAGAGCTGTGCTCTCCGATAAAGATCGCACCTGCATTTCGTACTTTCATCATATCTTCAAACGGATTCTTTGTGACGATCTCCATATGCTCGGAGGCAATTTCATTGGCTGCCTCAATGGCCTCGTCCATATCTTCTGCGATCAGGATATATCCAAAATTCTCTAGAGATTTCTCGATGATAGCTTTTCTGGAAAGTTTTTCAACAAAACCTTTTACCTCTGCGTCAACCTTATCTGCAAATTCTTCATTTGTTGTGATCAGGATCGCGGACGCCATCTCATCATGCTCTGCCTGAGAAAGAAGATCTGCCGCGATATAACGTGGATTTGCAGTCTCATCTGCAAGAACAAGGATCTCGCTTGGTCCGGCAATGGAGTCAATGCTGACATAACCATAAACTGCTTTTTTTGCAAGGGCAACAAAAATATTTCCAGGTCCTACGATCTTGTCCACTTTCGGGATACTCTCAGTTCCGTATGCAAGAGCTCCGATAGCCTGGGCACCGCCCACTTTATAAATTTCATCTGCACCGGCCTCATTGGCAGCAACCAGTGTGCTTGGATTCACCTTTCCGTCTTTTCCCGGAGGGGTTGTCATTACAATACGGTCCACACCTGCTACTTTGGCAGGAACGATATTCATCAGTACAGAAGATGGATATACAGCTTTTCCGCCTGGAACATAAACACCTACACGGTTCAGTGCAGTTACTTTCTGGCCAAGCATAGTACCGTCTGTCGTACTTGTGAACCAGCTGTTCTGAAGCTGCTTTTCATGATAGCTGCGGATATTTACCAGCGCTTTTTTGATCACATCAATCAGAGACGGATCTACCAGCTTATAAGCTTCCTCGATCTCCTCCGGTGTAACACGGATCGTCTCCTTTGTCACTTCAACTTTATCAAATTCTCTGGTAAAAGCAAACAGCGCTTCATCTCCCTCTGCCTTTACTTTTGCGAGGATATCTGCTACTGCATCCTCATATTTGCCATAATTATTAGGACTTCTTTTTAAGAGAGTTTCCAGAATATCTTTTGTAGATTCCTTGGTGAGTTTTACCTTACGCATAATAACTTCTGCCTTCTTTCTGTATTTATTCACAATCCGTTCCACTACATGCTCATAAGCAAATAAACAGCTTCACAGCTTATTTGACAACGTTTCGAAGTTCTGTGATCAGTTTACGGATCCTTTCATCTTCCATTTTCATGCTGACCTGGTTGACTACCATACGGGCAGACAGCGGGCAGACTTCCTCCAACACCTTCAGACCATTCTCGCGAAGGGTACTTCCTGTTTCCACGATATCCACGATGACTTCGGAAAGACCTACGATCGGTGCAAGCTCAATGGAACCATTCAGTTTGATGATCTCCACCGTCTGGTGTTTTTTATTATAAAAGTAATCCTTTGCTATGTTCGGGTATTTGGTAGCAACACGGATCAGCTGGTTGTTATTTAAAACTTCTCTGGCGCTTTCCGGGCCACATACGCACATGCGGCATGCTCCGAATCCCAGATCCATAACTTCGTAAAGTTTTCTTCCCTCTTCCAGAATGGTATCCTTACCTACGATACCAATATCTGCGGCACCGTACTCTACATAAGTCGGCACATCCGGGCCTTTCGCAAGGAAAAACCTGAGTTTCAGTTCCTCATTGGTAAAGATCAGTTTACGGGAATCCTTGTCACGCATCTCCTCACATGTAATACCGATCTTTTCAAACATATCCAGTGTTTTGTTGGCCAGACGCCCTTTTGTGAGGGCAAATGTAAGATATCTCATTATTCCTGCTCCTCCTTTTTCGGGCATAATGCCACTTTTTTACCTTCTCCTCGAAGTGTAATTGCTTCCTGGATCGCTTTTTTCAGCTCTCCCGGAGCATAGGTGATCACAACGGTCTTATCACCGGATGGAACGGTCAGCTTCTGTCTGGAAAGAGCAAGCATCAGGTTATCAACCACAATGGCAAATCCGATGGAAGAAGCCGGTTTTCCGAAATGTTTCATCAGCTCGTTATAACGTCCACCTTTGATCAGTGGTTCGCCGGTTCCATATGTATAAGCCTGGAAAATGATTCCTGTATAATAACGGAATTTACTGAGCATTCCAAAATCAAAAGCAATGTATTTCTCACAGCCATATACTTTCAGGATCTCGTAGATCTCTTCCAGACGTTTTACTGCGAAAAGTGCCTCCGGATTGGAGGTAAGTTTTTTTGCTTTTTCCAGAATTTCCACGGAACCGAACATCTGCGGCAGTTCCGCAAAAGCTTCTGAAAGGCTCTCGCTTAAATTCTGTCCCTTCAGAAGTTCTTCCACACCAAAATAATTCTTCTGGGAGATCAGTTCACGAAGATGTTCTTCCATCTCCGGTTCCAGATCTGCTTCTGCAAGCAGGGATTTATAATAATCTACCTGACCCACACTAACCTGGAATTCTGTAAGTCCTGCTGCTTTCAGGCACTCTACTGTCATGGCAAGGATCTCCGCATCTGCTGCTGCGGAATCATCTCCCATATGCTCCACACCCATCTGGGTATTTTCTTTCATCTGTCCTCTGTAACTGGAATTGTTGATAAATGTATTTCCTGTATAACAAAGTCTTACCGGTCCCTTTTCCGGATCAAAATATGTAGCACACGCTCTGGAAACCGATGGTGTGAAGTCAGGCCTTAGAACAAGGGTATTTCCCTCTCTGTCAAAAAATTTATAAAGATCTTTGGATGGGATTGTTCCCACTTCATTACTGAACACTTCAAAGTATTCAAATCCCGGTGTTTCTATATCTTCATATCCATATCTTGAAAACACCTGGTGGAGCTCCCTCTGGAGCCGTTTTTTGCGGCTGCATTCCTCTCCATAAATGTCCCGCACACCTTCAGGTGTATGAAAAATACGCTGCATGTTCATTTCCTCCGTAACACTTTTTGAATTTTCTGCGTTTCGCTTTAGTTCGCTACCATGCTACCACAGAAAAACTTAAATTTGATTATATAGGAAACTTTTCCAAAAGTCAATCCCGTAATTGCAGATCTTTCTGGATCCCCTCCAGATAAGGAACCAGAAATCCGCTTTTTGCCGGAAGATAAAATTCCTCGTCCAATTCTTCCCGGCGGAAACTTTTTCGTCCGCCCTCTTCCATCCGTTTCCAGAATTCTTTCAGTTTGCGTAAAGTAAGATAATAAAAAACATTATCTGCGCTGAAATAGATCAGAAAAAAAGAAATCCCCTTCTGCTTCTCAAACTCCTCCATAAAAGCTACCTGATGAGGATGAATGTTTGCAAGGGGAAAGGTCTTTACACAGCATTCTTTGGCATCGAAGCAGACAGGAATTCCCTGCACTGCTCCGATATAATCTACAGTACTTTTCTGTTCAAAATATGCCAGTGTGATATGTCTTGTATTCTTGTCCATTTTTACCGGCGTGATGGGAGTTGGAATTTTCTGGATCAGAGCCAGTCCTTTTTCGCGGTACTGCTCATTGGTACGATTGACAAGTTCCTCCAAAGTGGAGCCTCGAAGCCCTCTGCTGTTCCACGTTGCCATAAAATAAAACCCTTCTTTAATTCAAAAGCTTGATGGACGGGAAATAACGGATCTCCGCTTTTCCAACAATCTGATCGAAACGCACAAAAGTATTGGTCCAGTATCTGGAATCCTTTGAATTGTTTCGGTTATCGCCCATCATAAAGTAACAATTCTCCGGTACTTCATAAGGGCCGAAACTTCCAAGCGGTGTCTCCGGTACATAGGAATCTTCCAGTGGCGTTTCCGAATCATTGATATAAACTTTACCATCTATAATCTCAACTTTGTCTCCCGGAAGTCCGATAATACGTTTGATAAACAGCTGGGATTCGTCATCCGGATACTTAAAGATCACAATATCAAAACGCTCCGGATCTTTCCATTTCTTGGATATTTCATTTCCAAATACATTCATATTAAAACCATACGCCAGGCGAAAACCAAAGATCCGGTCACCGGTCATGATGGTATTTTCCATGGATTCCGACGGAATCTTTGCATTGATCAGTACCACATTGTTGATAACAAGGACCACCACTACCACAATGATGATCATTTTTACATAATCCCACACTTCATTCCAGATTTTCATAATAAATTTCCTCCAACTGCTCCTCTTTTAATGTTCTGAGAAAGATTTCCGGTATCGGCGCTGTGAAGGTCTTTCCGGAAAGATAAGAAAGTGTTCCTGTAAGAACCGGAAACTCCATGCAGAAAGAATGCAGAAGCTGTCCTTTCAGATTGCTTTCATTTTTTCCGTACTTTGGATCACCCACGATCGAATGCCCTTCTGATGCAAGATGTGCACGGATCTGATGTGCACGTCCTGTGATCAGTTCTACCTTAAGAAGAGTCCGTTTTCCATTGTTACCAAGCGGAAAATATCGGGTCTCCACAGGAAGGGTATTCTCTTTCTCCTGTTTGTATATTGTTACTTTATTATTTTTTTTATCTTTGGAAAGATATCCTTTGATATATTTTTCCTGTTCCAGTACACCCTCCACAAGACACAGATAATACTTATGGAGATTTCTGGATTTAAACATTTCCGAGAGTTCCTGAAGACCGGCAAGACTTTTTCCGGCTGCGATCAGCCCGGTAGTGTTGCGATCCAGACGGTTACACACAGATGGCCGAAAAGTTCTTAAATCCTCCTCTGTAAGGCTTCCAGTTTCCAGAAGATACCCGGTCAGATATTCCACCAGTGACGGAGTGCCATCATCTCCGGGCTGGGAAAGCATCCCTGACGGTTTGTTGATCAGAAGGATATTCTCATCTTCATAAATAATGTCCAGTTTATGATATGCCCTGGGAGCTTTATCGGTACCGCTGAATTTCTCGAAAGTTTCATCACTTAAAAATAACTTCACATGATCACCAGAAAGCAGTTTCTCATTTCCGTTTGCTTTTTTTCCGTTAAGTGTAATATTTTTTTTACGCATCATTTTGTAAAAAAAACTTTTTGGCGCTTCTTTAAGAAGCTTGGCCAGATATTTGTCAAAGCGTTGTCCGGCCTCATTTTCATTAATGATAAATTCTTTCATTATAACAGTGCTCCTACAGACAGATTGCCAGGATCGTATGTTTGATCAGCTCTTCCCTGGAAAGATCCGGATACCGTTCATCTGGTGTAAACTTGATTCCATTCCGTAAAGATTCTTTATGTTCATTCATAGAATCCAGACGTTCCAGATAGGGCTTCAGATCTTTCAGGATCTTTACATCTACTTTATAACCGTTTTTGCGGACAATTTTCTGAGACTGTTCTGCAAGATACGATATATCCACCTTTGGATCACTGGTATATCCCACAACCGTATTTCCACATACAGCCACAGCATCAAGATAACCGCTCTTTTCATAAAAAGTCATATACATTTCATATGCCATCACAAGATCACCGGCATGTTTCCGGATTTCTTCATACAGTTTCCTGTCCATAGGATGCCGCATCAGGATCATGATCAGGCTTACCATGGATTTACAGCCAGGAAGACATCCTACAACCGTCAGAACTGTCCAGACAGTCATCCTTGTACCATTGACCGCCCATGCTACGAAAAAAACGAGAAGCGGAAGCGAAAATAATCCAGCTGTGATCAGAAGTCTTCGCTTCTTTTCGCTACTGAAATAGCCAAAATCACCTTTTTTTGTTTTTCTTTTTCTGGTATTTTTCATGTGCCGAACTCCTTGTCTGTGTTTTTAGATTTCTTCGATCTGTACTTCTGCTTTCAGGATTTTTTCCTTTGGAATTTTTTCTCCGAAGTTCTCTTGGATGGATCAGGCACTTTGGTCCAAAACCTACCAGATCCATACGTCCGGTCATTTTAAGTCCCTCGAGGATCAGTTCCCGGTTCTCCGGATTTTTGTACTGCATCAGAGCACGCTGAATTGCCTTTTCATGAGGATTTTTCGGAACATAAACTTTCTCTCCGGTCAGAGGATGTATTCCCGTATAATACATACAGGTAGAAAGAGTTGAAGGTGTCGGGTAAAAATCCTGCACCTGTTCCGGTGTAAATCCAAGATCACGAACATATTCCGCAAGTTTTACAGCTTCCTTCATGGTACATCCCGGATGAGATGACATAAAATAAGGAACTGCATACTGCTGCTTGCCTGTGCGGGCATTGGCCGTTTCATATTCTTTCAGAAAACTTTCGTAAACTGCATGTTTCGGTTTTCCCATATATTTCAGCACTTCATCAGAAACATGTTCCGGTGCCACACGCAGCTGGCCGCTGACATGATATTTTACAAGCTCATTCAGAAAAGTTTTATCCGGATCTGCCACCATGTAATCAAAACGAATACCGGAACGGATAAATACTTTTTTGACTTTTGGTAAATTCCGAACTTTTCGTAAAAGCTGCAGATAATCTTTATGATCCACCGTCAGATTTTTACACGGAGAAGGAAACAGGCACTGGCGTTCCCTGCAGACTCCTTTTGTCAGCTGTTTCTTACAGGAGGGATGTCGAAAATCCGCAGTAGGACCTCCCACATCATGAATATAGCCTTTAAAATCTGGGTCCTCTGTCATTTTTTCTGCTTCTCTCAGAATGGATTCATGGCTTCTTGTCTGAAGAATGCGGCCCTGATGGAAAGTCAGCGCACAGAAATTACAGCTGCCAAAACAGCCTCTGTTGCTGGTCAGACTGAACTTGATCTCTTTCAGTGCCGGAATCCCTCCGTCTTTTTTATACATGGGATGATACTGGCCTGTGTAAGGCAGGTCATAAACATCATCCATTTCCATCTGTGTCAGAGGCTTCGCCGGAGGATTCTGAATCACATAGCCGCGGTTTCCATAAGATTCCACCAGCGGCTTTGCAGTGAATGGATCCGTGTTGCGATATTGGATGGCAAAACTGTCCGCATAAGCTTTTTTGTCTGACTGAACCTGTTCAAAAGCCGGAAGGATCACGGGTTCGTAGACTCTGTTAATATCATGGCTTTTAAAAACAGTGCCTGCCACATAAGTAATCTCCTGTACCGGAATTCCACTTTGCAGTGCCTCGGCAATTTCCAGGATCGAGTGTTCTCCCATTCCATAAGAAATAAGATCTGCTCCGGAATCAATAAGAATACTGTGCTTGACTTTGTTTTCCCAATAATCATAATGTGCCATTCTACGAAGGCTGGCTTCAATTCCGCCCAGAATGATAGGCGTATGTTTATAGCTCTGACGAATCAGATTGCTGTATACCACACTTGCCCGATCTGGTCTTAATCCCATTTTTCCCCCGGGAGAATAGGCATCTGTACTTCTGTGTTTCTTGGAAACAGTATAATGATTCACCATGGAATCCATGTTTCCTGCTGTAACGAGAAAACCCAGGCGCGGTTCCCCGAACACCTGGATACTCTCTTTCTTTCGCCAGTCCGGCTGTGGGATCATCCCTACACGGTAGCCTCTACTTTCCAGAAGACGTCCGATGATAGCTGATCCAAAAGACGGATGATCTACATAGGCATCGCCTGTCACATAGACAAAATCAACCGTATCCCAGCCTTTTGACTTCATATCTTCCCTTGTAACCGGTAAAAAATCCTGCATTTATAATTCCTCATATGTATTATGTGCTTACTGCTTCTGGTCTATCTATTACATGCTATGATGTACAGCCTGGGCACGGTATCCCTCGGCAATAATATCCAACTGTCTGTGGAATCGCTCCAGCTGACGTAAATCTTTGGTTTTGAATACTCTTAAAAATTCATCCTGGATCTTGCTGACTTCCCGTTCGCTGGAAACACGGTAAAGATTCTCAATATTATTCAAAATATCCTTCACAAGATTGGATTGCATCTGTGAAGAATTCTGTGCATCCATGATCTCATTCCGGACAGAAGACATTTCATGATCCAGGGAAATGATGGCATCTGATGCTTTGCTGAGACGTTCTGCGACATGCGGCGGCATGTCGCCTTTATATTTATATTGAAGAGAATGCTCAATGGTAGCCCAGAAATTCATTGCCATCGTACGGATCTGAACTTCCACCTGAAGTCTCTTGGGGCCGTCGATCGTCTCTACTATATAGTAAAGGATCATGTGATAACTCCGATAACCGCTCTGTTTAATATGAGTCAGATAGTTCTTCTCACTTTTTACTTCCATATCTGTTCTTCTTCGGATGATTGCAGCGACTGTATCAATATCTTCTTCAAACTGACAGATGATCCGGACACCTGCAAGGTCTTCCACCTCGGTTTCCATCTGTTCAATAGGAATATGTTTGCGCTGCATTTTCTCCAGAATACTGGATACACTTTTTACTCTTCCACTGACTTGTTCAATGGGTGAATATCGATCATTCTCACGGTATTCTTCTATCATATGTTCAAATTTGACTGTCAGTTCCTTGACAGCCAGCTCGTAAGGGCACAGAATACTTCGCCATAACTGTATTTCCATGTTGCTCGCTCCTTATTATCTGCCGTCAGTCTCTTATTTTTTGTTGTGGTGATGGCGGCATACATTTTTTATTATAACATATGTTTTGAAAAAATAGGGATTCTTTATCAATTTTTTATTAAAAAATTATAGAAAAATTTTCTTTTTTGTGTGATGCATCCACAAAGCTATATATATGCAGGAATGAATATTTTATGAATTTTTTGCTCATTTTTTCAGAAATCAGAAAAAGCCCTGAAGAGAAACATGTTTCTGCTTCAGGGCAAAAGATACCGTTGATCCGGTTATGATCAGTCTTTCAGATTTTCAAGAACCTTTACAAGGTAATTCCATACTCTTTCTGTGGAAGCGATACTTAATACTTCTTCCGATGTATGAATATCCTTCATATCCGGTCCAAGAGATACACAGTCAAGGCCTTCCATTTTTTTGTAGAAAAGCCCGCATTCAAGACCTGCATGGATTGCCACAACTTCCGGTTTATGACCATACATTTCTTCAAAAATCTCCACCATCTTATCTCTTAATGGAGAATCTTTCCGGTATTCCCATGCAGGATATGCACCCTGTACTTCATAATCTCCCCCAAGAAACTCTGTAAGATATTCGATTTTATCAGATATTGCGCTGCATGCCGCATCTACGGAACTTCTTACACTTGAACTTGCAAAGAGCTCGTCCTCATCCAACCGAAGAATTCCGATATTACTGGATGATTCCACCAGACCTTTAATAGTCCCACTCATTTTCTGGATTCCAAATGGTACATTCTGAAGATAGAATACAATCTTCTCCTGGCTTGTAGGATGAAGGACCTGAGCTGTCTCTACTCCATTCTCTTTCACTTCAATGGTAATATTCTCATCAGAGCCGGTATATTCCTCCCTGATCTGCTCCTGGAGTTCTTTTGCGTATGCTTTTACTTCTTCTGGTGCATCAGTCAGAAACTCTGTGATGCATTCTCTCGTAATGGCATTATCCTTCTGGCCACCTGCAAGAGAAATCACTGCATAATCTGCCTTTTTCTTAAGGCCATAAAGGAAACGTCCCATCAGCTTGTTGGCGTTAGCTCTGTTTTTATCAATCTCAGCACCGGAATGTCCGCCCATAAGTCCGCAGACCTTAACCTGTATCTTAGTTCCCTCGCCCTCGACGCGCTGAACCGGAATATGACTGATCCCTGAAAGGCCACCTGCGCAACTGATCCAGAGACTTCCCTCTGCCTCAGAATCCAGATTGATAAATCTTCTGCCTTTCAGTACGCTGCAATCCAGTCCTACTGCACCAAGAAGGCCAATCTCTTCATCAACCGTAAATAACACTTCAAGTGGTGGATGCGGAATATCTGTACTCTCAAGAAGAGCAAGGCCATAGGCAACAGCAATACCATCATCTCCGCCAAGAGTTGTTCCATTAGCAGTTACATAACCGTCTTTTACAGAAATATTTAATCCGTCTTTTGTAAAATCATGTTCTACATTCGGACGTTTCTCACATACCATATCCATATGGCCCTGAATGATAACTGTCGGAGAATTTTCATATCCTGACGTACCTGGTTTATAGATGATCACGTTATTCATTTCATCCTGTACGTATTTAAACCCGTGATCTTTCGCAAAATTCACAAGAAAATCACTGATCTGTTTCGTATTTCCGGAACCGTGAGGAATCTTACAGATCTCCTCAAAATAATGAAAGACTCTCTTAGGTTCACAATTCTCTAATGCTGGCATAAATTCTGCCTCCTTCTGCTCCATAAATTCATTTATTTTTATAATAATCATATACTGTAAAAAAAGCAAGGCCGGGATCTTATGAAATCGAAAATATTAACACTTTTCAGTATCTGTCTGCTGCTTTTTCTGCTTCTTCACCCGGACGAAGGGCTCCTGGGTGCCAGGGACGGATTGACGCTGTGGCTGAATGTTATGCTTCCAACCCTGCTTCCCTTCCTGATCTTCACCGGAATTCTTTTAAAAGCCGGAAATCTCACAAAACTCCTGAATCCATTTTCCCTTCTGTGGGAAAAATGTTTCGGTCTTTCTCCAGCCGGAGCCTATGTTCTGATTCTGGGTTTTCTGTGCGGTTACCCTATGGGAGCAAAGATTGCCCATGATCTTTACATAAATGATCAGATTTCCAAAAAAGAAGGCGAATATCTTCTTTCTTTTTCCTGCAACGCCAGTCCTGCTTTCGTTGTTTCCTATCTGACCGGCAGCATTTTGCAGAACAGAATCCATCCGATGCAGATAGTCCTGATCCTGTTAACTGCTGATCTTTTCTGCATGCTTTTTTTTCGATTTCTGATATATCATGGAAACACACTGACTCCTGCCAAAGTTAAATCCATAAAAAAAGAGACATACCAGCAGGACTCCACAGGAGTCATCCTGGATGTCTCGATCATGAACGGATTTGAAACCATCACACGGCTCGGGGGCTATATTCTGATATTTTCATTGGTATTTACATGTATCAGACATTACTGGCCATTCTCCGAACAGACCAGTATCCTGTTTACAAGTCCCATCGAGCTGACCACAGGATTACAGCAGATCGCTCACTCCCGGTATTCATGGAGATTTCGCTGTATATCCTCCATAACTCTTACCGCATTCGGTGGGCTCTGCGTTATGTTCCAGACAAAAAGTGTACTGGAAAACCGATTATCACTGTTTCCTTATGTTACATCCAAATGTCTGAATACATCCCTGGTTTTCCTGTTCTTAGTTCTCTCCGATATCGTCTAACAGTTCATCCTCATCACTATCACTGGAAGCACTGTCTTCGTCCTGGAAAGTATTGGAAATTGCAGCTGCCTGTGCAGTCTGTGGCGCAAGTTCCTGTCGGTTATGGTTTACAACTTCAAGACAACTCTGCAGTGCATCGATAAATGCTTTATATTTACCGCCGGCATCCTCAAGTGTCTGGTTCAGAACAGAACCAATATTCGCCATCATATCATCTGTATATGTGATCGCACTGAGACGGATACTGTTGGCATCCTGTGTTGCAGAATCAAGGATCTCCTGAGCCTGCTTGTTGGCAGCATTGATCGTTTCATTTGCCTGTGCATACGCCTTCTGCATGATCTCATGCTGTGTAACCAGCTCCTGTGCTTTCGTCTGCGCATCTGCGATCAGGCTGTCAGCCTTGGACTGTGCATCCTCAAGGATTGCATCCTTATTGCTGATGATCTTCTGATAACGTTTGATCTCATCTGGAGTTTTCAGACGCAGTTCACGTAAAAGTTCCTCAATCTCTTCTTTATTCACTACGATCTTGGTAGTGGAAAGAGGCTGAAATTTACAGCTGTCCACATACTCTTCAATCTCCTGAATGATCTGTTCAATTCTGCTGCTCATAAATACACTCTCCTTATTTCTCTGTTTCTCTTTTTTTCAATTTTTCTTCGACTGCTTCCGTAATCTCACTTGGAGCAAACTTACTCAGATCTCCTCCGAAATTCGCAACCTCTTTCATGATCGTGGAGCTTAAGTATGCATATTCCAGACTGGTTGTGAGAAAAACGGTATCCACATCCGGTGCAAGAACACGGTTGGTCTGCGCCATCTGCAGCTCGTATTCAAAATCCGTGACAGCACGAAGACCGCGAACGATCACCTGGGCATGATTCTCCCTGGCAAAGTTCACAGACAGGCCCTCAAATGCTTTCACCTCCACATTCGGGATATCTTTTGTTGCCTTTGCTAGTATCTTAACACGTTCTTCCACAGAAAACAACGGACTTTTTGCAGAATTGTGCAAAACGCCCACTATAACCCGGTCAAAAGAAATGCTTGCTCGTTTAATAATATCAAGATGACCATAAGTTGCCGGGTCAAAACTTCCTGGGTATACGGCTGTTATCATATGTCTGTCTCGCTTTCATTTTTTTAGGAAAACATGCTTATTTGTTTTATATTCCTTGGAACGTATCAGATGATAGCCCAATTCCTCCACATAAGAAAAATCCGTGTAAAGATCTTCTTCTATGATAATAAGCGTGTTCTCGTTTGCAAGAGTACTGTCAGCCAGATATTCGAGAACCGGCTGCTCCAGATGCTGTTCATAAGGTGCATCCATAAAGATACAGTCAAAAGGTTCTCCACCTTCCAGTGAACGCAACGCCTGCAGTACATCCATGTTCAGCAGTTTACCACCTTCAGAGAGTTTTGTAAATGAAAGATTTTCACGGATACATGCACATGCCTTGGGATTTTTTTCAACAAATACTGCATAATCAGCGCCTCGGCTCAATGCCTCGATACCAATAGCTCCGCTTCCGGAAAAAAGATCCAGGAACCTGCAACCTGGTATTTCAGGCTGGAGAATGTTAAAAAGAGTTTCCTTAATACGGTCTGTTGTTGGTCTTGTCTCATTTCCGGGAATTGTTTTTAAATTTAATCTACGTGCTTTTCCTGCTATTACTCTCATTTCAGATTTAATCTCCAATCCAGATCACCACGGGCCAGTCCGAGAATCAAAAGCTCCGCAGTGGCAATATTTGTAGCAACCGGAATATTATACTGGTCGCATCGTTTAACAATACTCATGATATCCGGTTCTGCCGGATCCATCATGACAGGATTATAAAACAGGATCACCATATCCAGATCCTGTCTTTCTACCATCTCCATAAACTGCTTGTCTCCGCCAATGCTTCCGGCAAGAAACTTATGGACATGAAGGCTGGTCGCTTCCTCAATTCTTCTTCCCGTTGTTCCGGTTGCATATACTTCGTGTTTGGCAAGGATATTCTTATATGCAATACAGAAGTCTTCAATCAGAACTTTCTTACTGTTATGTGCAATAATTCCTAAATTCATAATTCACCTCTCCATTCTGACCTCGGGTTACATCCCTTTTTCTCCACTGTATAGCGGTAAAACCATATAACTCTGTAATTGATTTTAGCATATCGCCCAAAAAAGTGCAATTTAATTCATACAAATTCATGAAAAATTAATATTTTCTCTTTCGGGATTCCTGTGAATTTATGGTTGCTGCCAGCTGTTTCCGGTTTGATAATCAATTTCTATTCCCGGCTGTACGTTATATACAAAAACGTGAAAGGCTACGTTCTGATCCTTTACAGATTCCGCTTCCATTTCCACACCGCGGGCCACAAGTTCTTTTCCTGCAAAAATCGGAGTAACGCGATACATACAGGGATTCCCGGTACTGTGTACATAATCTGCCACTTCATTCTCAAAAGGCAGCATTCCGGTTACATTAAGATACCGGGTTCCCGTGATCAGATTTTTTTCATTTGCATTCTCCCCGGTAAGCTGATAACCGATCAGATGACAGCGATTATAAAGATATCTGCCATCTACATTATCATATTTTACTGTATGCCAGCCCGTTGGTTTGATCATTCCGATAGCACCTCGTTCCTCTGTCGGCATCAGCTGGGGTGTGATCTTGGATTCCGCATATCCACATCGTCCAAGAGCATCCAGTTCGCTGTAAAATTCATATGCAGGGCCATTTTTCTTTTCTGCTGAAAATTCCGGAATATTTCCATCAAGCTCTACACAAGGACTTCCACTGTATTCCGGTATATTTTCCAGCGAAATATCTGCATTCTGTCCTCCGGCCTGATTTCCTGTCTGCTCCAGTATTTTATAAGCTGTGTGGGAAATCGCTTCGGATATATTTTCTGAAAAATTTTTTGTATTTTCTTCTATATATGTAAAAAATATATTACAAAAAATCTCGCTCTGTTCCCTGGCTTTATCCAGGCTGTCCGGCGGTTTCCAGCCATTACACAGTGCAATGGTAATACAAAGTATCAATCCTGTTATGATCTTTTTTGCTGGCTGTTTTTTTCTTTTTGATTTTCGTCTGTATGTGGGATAGCGCTTCTTTTTCACAAAATCCCCCTTTACTTATCTGCCAGATATTATATGCACCACAGAAAATATTATAACTTCTGTTTTTTATAAAAACAACCATACATTCGATTTTAATTTTTTATATTATTCTGTAAATTTCCTTTAACTGCCAGTGTATTATTTCCGCTATTTCATATACTAGCAATGTAACATCAAACCAAACAACAACCAAGGAGGAAATGAATTATGCCAAGTAACACTTCTTCTAACAAAGCAGTTGTACCAGAAGCAAAAGGCGCACTTGACTGTTTCAAATATGAGGTAGCAAACGAGCTGGGTGTTCCGCTTACAGATGGATACAATGGTAACCTTACTTCCAAACAGAACGGTTCTGTTGGTGGATATATGGTAAAAAAGATGATCGAAGCTCAGGAACGCCAGATGTCCAGCGGTTCTCAGGGCAGCCAGCAGTACTAATCCGATTTAAGTAAATCCATTGCCATGTAAAGCTGAAAAGTTTATGCAGTAAAAAATGCTGTCTGACAAAATCCGTGTTGTCAGACAGCATTTACTGTATTTGAGAATCCTATTCATTTCCTACAAAAACTTTCTGATCTTTTGATATACTACTTCCGCAAATTCTTTATGACCAGATGCATTGAGGTGTTCCTGATCAGCCTCACAGCAATGTACATAAGCCGCTGCCGGAAGAAATTCAATCTGACGTTCTTTTGCTATTTTTTCGTATACAGACTGGAGATTTCTGGATACGGCCACCGACTCTCTGGAAAACTCCTGATCGTAGCCTTCCTGCCATACTTTTTCCCCAAGATAAATCGGTGACATCAGAAGAACCTTCGCTTTTGGAGCATATTCCTGAATCTGATCCAGAAGTCGAAGAATCCCCTTTCCGATCACATCTGCAGATGCTCCGAAAACTGTTTTGCAGTCATTGGTTCCCAGCATAAGAGTGATCACATCTACCTGTGCATGTGTTTCCAGCAAAGTTGGCAGAAGTGCTGTCCCCTTCCGTCCATCACGAAGTGGATCTTCAAAAACAGTCGTCCGTCCACATAACCCTTCTTCAATCACTCTGTATTTTTCTTTGTTTAATTTTTCCTGAAGAAGACTTGTCCAGCGCACACCCCAGGGCAGCCGTTCTCTGCTTTCTCCGTCGTATCCCCAGGTATTGGAATCTCCAAAGCATAAAATCTGTTTCATATATATTTCCTCTTTTCATATCTGTTTACTATGTTTATGTGTTGAAGATATCGTATCATACTCTTTTTTCTTCGTCAAATATGCAAAAGAAATAGCCTGCCATAGGCTAATCCTATAGCAGGCCAGAATATATAATCGTGATATTTATTTACTCGTCCAGATTACAGGCCGATAAATCCTGTAACATCTCCATTGATCACATAATGCGCACCATTATCTTCCGGTTTGATATAGATTTTCAGATCTTTCAGATCTGTTGCTTTTTTACCCATATCATCTGTCCAGATTTTTTTGATCCGGTCAGCAACTTCAGAAGTATGTATCTCTTTGCCCCAGTACTGGACATATACTTCTGTAACTGTCTCTGCCTTTTTGGCTGTTGCAGTTTTTCTTGTAGTCGTCTTTTTAGCTGTAGTTGTTTTTCTTGTGGTTGTTTTCTTTGCAGCAGGTTTCTTAACTGGTTCCTCAGTCTTTACAGCTGCTGTTTTTTCTTCAGCAGGTTTCGCGTCTGCTTTCTTCTCCGCCGGTGTTTCAGCTGCTTTTTTTGTCTCTACAGAAGCTTTTGCATCGTCTGTCTTCGGTGTCTCAGCCTGAACGGCTTTCTCTTCGGATGCGGTTACTACAGATTTTGCAGGAGTCTCGCTTACTGAAGCCGTTTTTGCAGTTGTCTTAGTTGCAGCTTTCTTTGTTCTAGCCATTTTATAGCCTCCTTACAAGAGATTTGTTAATCTTTTCTCGAACTTTAGGATATCACTTTTTGGGGAAGAGCGCAAGGTCAGATGCCCAGATTTTCCAGATCTTCACTCATATATCCCATCAGTCGTTCCTTCAAAGCCTTATGTTGCGGTAATCTGAGATCAAAATCCAGTGCAAGGATCTCTCCTGCCGCCTCACTGGCATTCTTCAAAATCCCGGCATCATTATAGATATCACCGATCTTAAATTCCATCAATCCACTCTGGCGGATACCAAAAAGATCTCCAGGGCCCCGGAGCTTCAGGTCTTCCCCTGCAATATAAAATCCATCATTAGATTCATTAAGGATCTTCAGGCGCTTGGAAGTATCTTCTTCATTATTTCCCTGAATAAAAATACAGTAAGACTGAAACTCTCCACGGCCTACACGTCCACGAAGCTGATGAAGCTGAGCAAGTCCGAAACGTTCTGCATTTTCCACCATCATTACTGTGGCATTCGGAACATTCACCCCTACTTCTACAACTGTTGTAGACACCAGTACCTGTATCTCCCCAGAAGCAAACGCTTCCATAATCCTGTTTTTTTCTTTTGGTTTCATCTTTCCATGAAGAATCTCGACACAGATATCATCAGGAAGAGCCTCCCGAAGTTTTACAGCATAATCCGTCACATTTTCAGCATCCAGACCTTCACTTTCTTCCACCATAGGACAGATCACATAAGCCTGTCTTCCCATATGGATCTGTTTTTCAATAAAAGAATATGCTTTTGGGCGATAAGAAGTACCCACCACGCAGTTCTTAATAGGAAGTCTCTGTGCTGGAAGCTCGTCAATAATGGAGATATCCAGATCCCCGTACAAGATGATCGCCAGGGTCCTCGGGATAGGAGTAGCGCTCATAACAAGTACATGCGGTGGATTTCCTCTGGTAGTCAGTGCCTCTCTCTGACGTACGCCAAACCTGTGCTGCTCATCTGTGATAACCAGTCCAAGATTTTTATATTCTACCTTCTCCTGGATCAGCGCATGAGTCCCGATGATAACATTTGCCTCACCTTCTGCAATCTTCTGATAGATTTCCCGTTTCTGTTTTGCCGTACTGGACCCCGTCAGAAGTACCGGATGGCAGGAAGTAATATTCTGTTCTTCCATTAATCTCAGGAATCCCTCATAATGCTGATTGGCAAGTACCTCTGTTGGTACCATCAGTGCACTTTGAAATCCGTTTTCCGCAGAAAGCACCATGGACAGAAACGCAATTACTGTTTTACCACTTCCAACATCTCCCTGAACAAGACGGGACATTAATTTATGACCGCTTAAATCTCTCTCAATCTCATGCCATACATTTTTCTGGGCATTCGTCAGTTCGTAGGGAAGACCTTCGATGATTTCCTCTGTTGTCCACACTGGTTTCATGGAAAATGTATTCGGTGCTTCCTCTGTCTTTTCTTTGAGAAGCTGCACTGCCAGTACAAAAAGAAGAAACTCGTCAAACACGAGCCTTTTTCTGGCAGTAAGCAATTCCTGCATATTCCCCGGAAAATGTATGGTACGTATTGCAAAATTATCGTCCGCCAGCTGATAGTGCTCCCTGATCTCATCTGGCAGATATTCTGTTTTTAAGGGTCTTGTATCCAGGACCTGCCGGACAAGTTTGGTAATTGCCTTATTGGTAAGGCCTTTGGTCAGGGCATATACTGGCTGCATACTGTGGACAACTTCCTCATAAGCTGCGGGAGTAAATATCTCCGGATGTTCCATCTGCAGTCGTCCTTTTTTACGGATGATCTTTCCTCGGAAAATAAATACACTGCCCTTCTTCAACGTTCCTTTTAAATAAGGCGCATTAAACCAAGCTACTGGAAGACGGCCGCTCTGGTCTGCCACTGTTGTAGTCAAAATCTGCAGATTCCGTACCTGGTTGCTATACAGGCTGCCTGTTATCGTTCCACGAATGGAAACTGTTTTTTCTTCTTCTGCCGATGCGATCTCAACTGGCTCTTCATATACATCATAAGTCCGTGGATAATAACGGAGAAGCTCCTCCGTAGTCGTAATTCCGATCTTCTGGAAAAGCTTCTCTGTTTTATCACCCACGCCTTTTAATTCACGTAAAGGTGTCTTATCATTCATTTTTAGTACTCTTTATTCTACGGAAATCAGGTAATAGTAAATTGGCTGTCCACCCTGGTTCAGCTCGACTTCACAATCTGGATATTTTTCGGAAAGTTTATTGGAAAGATCCTCTGCCTCTTCTTCAGATATATCTTCTCCATAATAAACACTGATGATCTCAGATTCCTCATCTATCATCTCTGCAACCATGTCTTCTGCAACCTGAAGCCGTTCCTTACCAACCGCAAGGATACCAGCATCACCGATTCCCATAATATCGCCCTCGTGGATTTCCTTGTCATCAATCCGTGTGTCGCGGACTGCATAAGTAACCTGTCCTGTCTTTACTCTGGAAATGGCATCTGTCATAGAAGCAAGGTTCTCTTCGCCGTCTTTTTCCGGAACAAAACTGATCATTGCGGAAATTCCCTGCGGGATCGTCTTAGTCGGAACTACGATGATCTCTTTATCTTCTGTCAGATCTCTTGCCTGATTAGCCGCAAGGATAATATTCTTATTATTCGGGAAAATATAAATTGTTTTTGCATTTACTTTATCGATAGCGTTGAGCATGTCCTCTGTGCTCGGATTCATGGTCTGACCGCCTTCGATCAGATAATCCACACCAAGCTCACGGAAAATCTGAGAAAGTCCCTCTCCCACAGATACAGAAATAAATCCATGGTCTTTTGGTGGTTCTTTCTCCTTCTCAGCCTGTTCTCTGGCAAGTTTCTCAGCATCTTTGATCAGCTTTTCCTGATGCTCCTCACGCATATTATCAATCTTCATGCGTGAAAGCTGGCCATATGTGAGTGCACGCTCGAAAGCCTGACCCGGATGATTGGTATGCACATGCACTTTAACGATCTCGTCGTCTGCTACCAGTACAATGGAGTCTCCGATAGAATCCAGAAATTCACGGAAACGGCTGACCTCTTCCTGTGGAAGCGGTTTCTCAAGAAGGATGATAAACTCTGTACAGTATCCGAATTTGATATCAGCCTCTGCCTGAGGAGAAATCTTTGTAATCTTTGGAGCCGCTGATGCCTCAAACTGGGAATAATCTACTTCTTTTCCGTGATATCCGTCAATGGCACCACGTAAAACTTCCAGAAGACCCTGTCCGCCAGAATCTACCACACCTGCTTCTTTCAAAACAGGAAGCATTTCCGGGGTTCTGGCAAGTGTCTCTTCCGCATGCTGGAATATCCCATCAAAAAATGTGTCCAGATCTGATGCAGAATCTGCAAGTTCAAGTGCTCTGTCTGCTGCTGCCCTGGCAACTGTAAGAATGGTTCCTTCCTTCGGCTTCATAACTGCTTTATATGCTGTTTCAACACCACGTTCCATAGCTGCGGCAATTGCAGGTGCATCCAGATCTGTCAGCTTGCGCACACCTCGGGTAAATCCACGCAGAAGCTGTGAAAGGATAACACCGGAGTTACCACGGGCGCCACGAAGAGAACCGGAAGAAATAGCCTTGGCCAGGGTTTCCATATCCGGATCTGCAAGAGCACCCACTTCGGAAGCAGCAGACATGATGGTAAGCGTCATGTTCGTTCCCGTATCCCCGTCAGGTACGGGAAACACATTCAGTTCATTGATCCATTCTTTCTTCGCTTCCAGGTTCTTGGCTCCGGCCAGAAACATTCTGGAAAGTATTTTAGCATCTATGGTTTTGTTATTCACCACAAGTTCCTCCTCTAAAACTAATCTATTGCTCGTACGCCCTCAACCATGATATTGATCTTCTCGATCTCCATTCCTGTAAAGGCCTCGACTTTATATTTTACATTGTTGACAAGATTGTCCGCAATAGTACTGATATTCACGCCATATGCTACGATGACATGGAAATTCAGTCGGATCTTATTGTCATCAGTGATCTTAACACTGATACCATGTTTCAGACTGTCAATACGCAAAAGTTTAACCAGTCCATCCTTCATACTGATAGCTGCCATTCCAATGATACCAAAACACTCTACTGCCACACTGCCGGCATAAGTCGCAATGACATCCGTATCAATTACGATCTGACCCAATCCGGAATCTATACGTCCATTCATATGGTTACCTCCACTGTTTCATTTAAATTAAATTATATGTAAATCTATTATAACCTTTTTTTAACAAGAACACAACGCTTAATTTCGCCATGATTTTCAGCATTCCTTCCAATATAGAAGTTCCGTAAGAAAACTCTTTGCAGAATTTTTGATAAATTTCCTTTTTTTGCTTGCAAAAGAGCAATTCATCTGTTAAAATGGTGACTGTTGATAAAAGGAGGTGCTATTCATGGCTAAATGTGCAATCTGCGATAAAGGAGCTCATTTCGGAAACAATGTGAGTCATTCCCATAGAAGATCCAACAAAATGTGGAAATCTAACGTTAAATCCGTCAGAGTAAAAACAACTGCCGGCGGAGCAAAGAAAATGTATGTATGTACTTCTTGTTTAAGATCCGGAAAAGTTGAAAGAGCGTAAGTAATATCGTATGCCCCCGTAAAATGCGGGGGCTGTTTTTTATTTCTAAATATTATTATAAATAAACGGAAAGCCTGCTAACCGCACACTTTCCGTTTATCTGCAAAACATATGATATCCGCATAGCAGACATACCACTGCGATCGAGATCACAATAAAATTCTCAGTGATAAGAATTCCAAGAACCATTCCTACTCCGATAAAGAACAACATAAAACCTGTTAGCTTTCCCACTCCTGTCTGCTCATTTCTTTTTTGTTACAGTATATGCACAAAAGCAGGACAGAATACTTATCATCACAAAATCTTATACAGACTTCTTCACAGATAAGATATCCTTAATCTTCTTTCTCATCGGCGCTCTCATCTCCACCTGCACCTGGGACAAAACGATTCACAAAGTCGGGAACCATATCCAGAACTTTTGTCAATCCATCCTGATTCTTAACGTTTACAAGCTTGGTGGTTCCATTCTGGATCACAAGTACTGCACAAGGCGTCATCTTTCCGGCCAGACCGCCGCCACCGTTATTTTTTTTATCTCCTTCAAATGCTCCTGCACCTACACCAAAAGATACATCTACCAGGGGAAGAATGATCGTATCACCTACATGAATGGCATCCCCTACAACAGTTTTGGCCGATACAAAGCCATCCATTCCTTTAAATAATGAATTCACGGTATCCTTGAAATTATTCTCTTTCTCCATGATTGACCTCCTTATGTCTCCATCGGTGGATGACGTATTTGATATTTTTATTAAAATAAAGCTCTATTGCTATCTTTATAAGTACAACTCCATAAATCCGGCCTTTCAGAAAGATTTCGCCTTCCAGAATATTTTCACCATCAAAAAGCGGATTTACCATTATTTTATTTTTGTGGAAAGGAATTGTCATTCCCAGCAGCGCCAGTACCGTACCTGTGACAGCCGGATCCTCACTTCCAAAAGTAATCTTTCCGGTGATTCTGGTTGGCAACACATGATGTATCAGTTTTTTTCCATCTTCCCATAAGAAAGAAATCGCAGCTCTGGTCCGTGGATGGTCAATAAATTCCCTCCACCAGTTTATCTTATCACAGAATTTTCTGATTGTTAATGCGAATTTCTGGATTTTTTTAAGAATTCTGGATGGTACCCTCAGAGCATTTCGCACTACTGTCAAAAATTTTCCAAGTACTGATTTTATTCTGCCCGCTATTTTAAGAATTAAATCTTTTATTCTTTTTCTGTTTTTATTCTCTGTTTCTTTGTGCTCCGAAACTGAAGTATCTATTTCTTTCGATATCCCATCTTCCCGCCTGTAATCTCTTTCATCACATGCATCCGTCTGTTCCGGCAAAATTTCTGAAATTTTATCCTCCGGTTCTTTTTCCAACAGATCCGGCGTATATCTGTGCCCTTCAATCTCCTCCACTTCAACAGGAGTTGTGTCTTCTTTTATAATAACGGAAGTTTCTTCTTTTTCTTCACTATTATATGATCTGGAATATTTTTCCTGTTCTGTCTGCTTCTTCTGAACAGAAGGATCTTTTTTGCTGGTATCAGTTTTTGTTTTTTTCTTCTTTCCGGAAAGTTTTTGTTTCAATCTGGATAGTGGAACTCCAAAAACACATATTTTTGTTTGAATTTTCCCTTCTTCCCAGAAAGCACGAGCCGAAATAATATGGAGCAGCCAGCTTACCTCGCCCGAGGCTCTTATTTCCCTGATTCCCTCCGTTCGCTTTTTTTCTGCACTTGCTCGGTATCTGACCGGGCAAAAAAGGATCAGGAGCAAAAGCAGAAGAACCAGTCCGATGAGTATCCCCAGAAGGATCAATATCCATTTTAGTATCAGCCATAATATATGCAGCATTCATTCACCTGTTTTTCAGATATTCTTTTATTTTAAAATCACCGGTTTCCGTATATACCTGTTCTATAATATCCTGTACCATCCGTATCGCTCCATCTTTACCTTTAGCCATTCCGATGATCAACGGACAGATTGCTCTGGCACCGCGCTGTACCAGCATACTGGAGGGAAGAATCTCCAGTATATTCCCTGGATTATCTGACAGCGTAACAACATAAATATCCGGTACAAATTTCCCGGCAGTGATCCGTGCTCTTGCTCTGGTAGGATTCTTTATATCATCTCCAATATAATAATCTTTCATCCATTTTAGCACTTTACGACCACCTCCGCTTCTTTAATGTCAAACAGGGCTGCGTAAACACACAGCCCTGTCTTTGTTTTTAGAAATACTTCTGCTGTTTCGCCCAGACGCCCTCACTACGCATCTCCAGATACTCCTGATAAGCCTGCTCCACAATATGCTTCTCATTGGAAAAACGAAGAAGATGATAAATCTCGTGAAACTTGTAATATCCGGAATCTACAAAATATTCCTCGCGCTGGGGTTTGCTATGATAATTATCAGCTATCATGAGATACCAGTGTACCTCTTTCATTACCACATCCTCCGGAACTGTGAAATTATACTGGCTCTTACCAATGTATTTCACAATAGAAGCTCTGACACCTGCTTCTTCTTTCACTTCACGTAAAGCAGTCTGTTCAAAGGTCTCGCCTTCTTCTACAGTTCCTTTGGGAAGCACCCATCCTTCATAACGGTTCCTGTAGGATTTATACAATGCCAGGATCTTACCCCGATGAATTACCACACCGCCACAGCTTGTTGCTTCTATCATATTGCAATCCTCCTGTAATGCGTGTGTCTTTTGCACTGATTACAGTATACCTCTTTTTCTTCATATAGGCAAGGGGCAAGAAGCAGATACTGTCTTAATTAACGAAATTTAATCAAAATAATATGCATCAAATACATCTCCTGCAATGGGAACTGCTGCTTCACTTCCGGTTCCTCCGTTTTCGACGATCACCGCAATAGCAATATCCGGGTTATCTACATTCGAATAACCGATAAACCACGAATGACTGGAACCATTTTCATCAAACTCCGCAGATCCGGTTTTTCCGGCTACCGTATATCCACGCCCGTTAAGCGCAGAAGCTGTACCGTTTTCAACTACATTTTTCATGAGTTTTCCAAGAATACCTGCTTCGTTACTGGTCATCAGGCGTTTATATTCCGTCTTTTCCGTTTCTTTTACAGTATCTCCGGAATTATTTACAATTTTGTCGATCATGGTCGGCTTCATCAGTACACCGTCATTGGCGATCGCACTTGTGATCAGTGCCATATGCATAGGAGACACCAGCGTATTTCCCTGTCCAATAGAGGTCTGCATTACCAGCGCGTTTGCTGAATTTTTTTCCAGGGTAAAACGACTTGTTTTATAGGAGTTCAGAGGAAGAGCTTTGTTAAAAAGAAGATCCTCCGCGGTACTGCGCAAAGAACCGGCCCCGAGATTCAGCCCCATATCCGCAAACGCACAGTTACAGGAATGTGCAAATGCAGAATAAAAATCTTCCTGTCCATGTACTTCACCGTTATAACACTGAATGGTATGGTCATCTACTGTAATACTTCCCTGGCACAGATAAGAATATCCTTCCAGAGAGCCCTTTTGTCTGAAATAATCCAGGGCCGTAACAACTTTAAAAGTAGATCCCGGCGGATACGCACCATTTGTAGCACGGTTAAGAAGACTGCTGTTATTCTCATCATTGACAAGCGTATCCCAGTCCTGTGCAATGGTATTCGGATTAAAATCCGGTTTGCTTACCATGGCAAGGATTCTTCCTGTAGAAGGCTCTATGACAACTACCGCTCCTCTGCGGTCACCCAAAGAATTATATGCTGTTGTCTGAAGATCAGCATTCAGACTTGATATCACGGTATCTCCCTGATTCTTTTTGCCCAGAAACTCATTTTTCATCTGCTCCAGGAAAAAAGAATGGGAAGTCAGAAGCTGAAAATTCGCCTCTGATTCCAGTCCGCTTTTGCCGTTGGTATCATATCCTACCGCATGTGCAAAAATATTTGCAAATGGATAAGTTCTCTCTTCTGTTCCATCTTCATACACATTGGTCTGTGCCAGGACTTCTCCATCAGAAGACTGGATGCTTCCACGCACTACCCTGTCTGAAAACGTATCCTGTCTGGTATTATACGGACTGTTGATAAAATCGTCACTTTTTATGGCATCAAAATAAATCAGATACCCGATCAGACTGACAAAAATCAATATAAAGAACACCGATACAAAAGTAAACGGCCGGTTCTTTTTTCTACGGAGCCTGGCGATATCCCGTTCTCTCAGGCGTTGCTCTCTTTCCTCTTCTTTCAAACGTTTCTTTTCGCTGCGATTCAATTTCTTCGTCCTCATCTTCCCTCAGAATATACAGTCCCTGAATGATTGCAAGCATCAGGATGGTACACATGACAGAACTTCCTCCATAACTTACCAGCGGAAGTGTAACACCTGTCATCGGAATAAATTTGGTCGCACCGCCAATAGTCAGAAATACCTGAAACGCATATTCTGTTCCAAGTCCCAGTGCGATCAGTTTATAAAACGGATTTCGTATCTTCAGTGCAATCGTAACGATCATGAGAAAGAAACTGGTACATACCAGGATCAGGCAGATGGCAAAAATGCCGCCCAGTTCTTCACAGATAGCGCTGAAGATAAAGTCATTTTTTACAACAGGAATTTTCTCCGGAGAGCCCTGGCAAAGCCCCATTCCAAACCAACCACCAGTTCCGATAGCAAACAATGACTGCACGATCTGATAGCCTTCATTCTGATAGACCGCCATCGGATCTCTCCAGGCGCTCACTCTCTGGCGTACATGTCCGAAAAGATGATAAGCTACCACTGCACCAACACATCCACCGCCAAGTCCCAGGAGCATATATCCAGGATTTCTGGTTGCCACATAGATCAGCACAAGATAGGTGACAAAAAAGATCACCGCACTTCCAAGATCTCTGGAAAGGACCAGAATTCCCACATGGATCACCGCTACGATCGTTGCCATCACTACTTTACGAAAATCTACCTTTGTGCAGAGCAGCGATGCCATAAAAAATACAAATGTGATCTTGATCACCTCTGAAGGCTGGATTCCCATCAGTGAAAGTTTTGCGCCATAACTTGTACTTGCCAGAACGAGAACCGCTGCCAGAAGAACAATACCGATCCCTGCATAAATCCATGTAAGATCCTTTAAAAATTTCATCTTACGGATCATTACAGGAATCACCAGTGATACCGCGCTTCCTGCCGCCACGATCAGAAGCTGTTTGGTTGCAGACGGAAGTGAAAGTCTACAGAGCATGATAAAACCAACGCTCAGGAGCATACACATATTATTCAGAAGAAGCAGTGATGCTTCTTTATAGATGATCCTGTACAAAATCTGGATCGCCGCAAAAAAGATCATCATCTCAATATAAAACAAGATAACCTTAAAATCCATGCTCTTTAAATAAATCACAAGAAACGCTGTGAAATCAATAAAAAAGATCATAGTCAGCTGCTGCTGAAGCAGCTCTTTTTTTTCTTCCTCATCCTGGCGCCACACCATATAAAAACAATGAAAGGTGTAGACGATCATCAGCGTGAGGATCACATACTTGGATAACTCTGTAATTACATTAATCATACACTTTTACTCGGCTCCTCTTTTAAAATGGCCTTTTGTATATCTGCGTCCGGAAGGTTTCCCGTTTTTCTGATAAACGGACTGGAATTCTTTAAAGATTTCCCTCGCTTCCTCCGGCTTCTCAACAGTAAATGCCAGTCTTAAAGACTGAAGATTTAATTTTTCCACCCGTTCTCTCTCTCCGGGAAGCCCGTAAGGGATACTGTTATATATGATATTATAGCAGTATTTTGCTTTTTCCAGGCTGCTGCATTCCCATGGAGTACAACAACATTTCACCGGAAATTCACTGTTATAGCGGTCTTTCAGATAGACAGTCTCGCATTTTCCGGTACATCCAAAAAGATTTTTTCTTACACACTGGGCCGACAGCATCAATGGGATATATCCATATAAAAGAAGTTCCGAAGAAGTATTATTCCTGTGCCGCAGCTCTCCTTCATTCAGTTCAAGCGGAACTGTGTTGCGAAGGACACCCTCTTTTTTCCAGAACTCTGTCGCCTCATCATTCCATGTATATAGAGAGGAATCCAGAACACATTTATCTCCGTATCCACACTTCTTCAATGCGGCATAAGATTCCAGATTTCTGACCAGGAATCCTTCCATTCCCTGTTCTATCCATTTTTTTGCTTCCTGCATCCATTTCTCCGGAATCTCTCCTCTCTGAATATGCGGGGTAGAAAGATAAAGTTCCCTTTCTGCTGCAAGTTTAGGTGAAAAATACTTCTTCATGGTATCAAACGGAAAATAAAAACCTGTAATTCCCTTTTCCTTTAAAAGTGCTTCTGCAACATCTTCCTGTTCGCATGAGACATAAAAAGGAAGTGATCCCCCAATCTGCCGCCGACAGATATCTGTTCGTTCCGCATGCTGTTTTTTTACCATTTCTCTACGATTCTGACTGAGTAATGTCTCCCGCAGCTGTTCAAGAGCCTCCCTGCGAACTTCATTAAGAACCTTTACAGGAACAAAAACTTTCCCATTAATCTCAATATTCAGACTTTCCCACTGAAATTCCGTATTTCCCAGTTTTTCCATCTGCTGGCGGATCCGCTGTTCTTCCATAGGCTGATTTTTCGCAAACTGAACTTCCCCGCCCATAGCTGTTACTGTTTTATCTTCACAGGCTACTTCCAGTATAACAGGACTTTCAGGAGAAAGTATTAAATTCCCATGAATTTTTTCTTTTATTTTTCTGATCTCCGGCTGGATGTTTCCGGATTTCTTCTCATTGGCAAAAGCCATCATTTCCGGACCGCGATACATATCATAATATCCAGTGCAGGAACCTCCTCTGCTGAAAAGATCCAGAAGGTATTTCCGGTCTTCCTCCTGAACATGATATTCTTTTCCACTTAAATAGAGGTCCAGATATTTTCTGTATACAGAAGTCACTCCCGCTGTATACCCTGGCTGTTTCATGCGGCCCTCAATTTTCAGTGACATTACACCTGCCTCCAGAATATCCGGAAGAATATCAAGAGTACAGATATCTTTCAGACTCAACGCACAGAACTCTTTATCCCCTTTATATTTTCTGTGATCAAGAGTACCTTTATACGGAAGTCTGCAAGGCTGGGCACATCGCCCACGATTTCCGCTCCTTCCACCGAAAATACTGCTCATCAGACATTGACCAGAATAGCTGTAACAAAGCGCTCCATGGATAAAAGTTTCAATTTCCAGCGGACTTGCTTTATGCATAGCGGAAAGCTCTTCCAGGGAAAGCTCTCTGGCCGGGACTACACGCGTTGCCCCTTTTTCTTCCAGAAATTTCATTCCTTCCGGTCCGGTTATTGTCATCTGGGTGCTTGCATGAATATCCAGGCCTGGGAAATTCCGACGGATAAACGAAAAAACACCAAGATCCTGTACAATTACCGCATCAAGTCCTGCCTCATAATAAGGTGCAAGATATTCAAAAAGCTGTCCTTCCAGCTCTCTGTTTTTCAACAGAGTATTCACTGTGAGATACAATTTCCGGTTATGGATATGTGCGGTTTCAATCGCCGCAATCAGTTCTTCCTGGGAAAAGTTCTGTGCATAAGCTCTCGCGCCAAAAGCCGGGCCCCCTACATATACCGCATCTGCTCCCGCTCCAATGGCGGCCTCAAAGCTCTCATAAGATCCTGCAGGTGAAAGCAGTTCTGTTATCATTTTTTTCAAAGTATTTTCTCATCTCCTGTCTGTTAATCTGATCAAGCGGTTATAAAACAAAAGAGGATTACCGAAGCAATCCCCCCATCCTTTATTTAAGCAGTTCATCAAGTTCCTTCTCCAGTTCCTTCACCTTACCATCAAGAAGATTCTTCTGATCCTGAGCTTCCTGCTCGGCTTTCTTTGCCTCTTCAATCTGCATTTTAAGAGAAATCAGCTCATGCTTCAGATCGTACATTTCCTGATCCTTCTGCTGCAGATCCTGTTCAAAGATCTCTGCCTGCTTTTTCGCCTTAAAATAGTCATCTGTAATATTCAGACTGAGCAGTGTATGCTTGGTCTCCATGGCCTGTCTGGAATATCCCGGCATCTGGCTCAGTTCACTGATCTTATTATTCATATAAGCTGCAACCTTCTGAAAGTACTCCTCAGATTCATATCCGCCCAGAGTAATGATCTTTCCATCGATAACAACCTGTGCTGTATTCTTTACCGCCATTCGTAAAGCCTCCTGAATTCATCTGTTACTGGTCATTTCCACAATAACATTCCTCTATATTGCCAGCCCTACAGCTCACAATTTCTTTCATTATAACTGATTCCTGCAAAAATGTATAGAAGTTTTTCTATTATTTTGTCGATAAATCGGGACGAGGATAGCCAAGATGTGTATATGCCAGCACGGAAGCCATTCTTCCACGCGGCGTCCTGTTCAGAAAACCAGTCTGCAAAAGATACGGTTCATATACATCTTCCAGGGTTCCGGAATCCTCTCCAATGGATGCCGCAAGCGTCTCCAGTCCAACCGGACCTCCCTGGAAATTCAGGATCAGTGTCTGTAAGATACGACGGTCTGTCTTATCAAGTCCGTACTGATCCACCTCCAGAAGATCCAGTGCAAAACAGGCAACATCGTAAGTGATCACACCATCATATTTCACCTGTGCAAAATCCCGCACCCGCTTCAGAAGACGGTTTGCCAGTCGTGGAGTGCCTCTGGAGCGTTTGGCGATCTCAGCTGCACCATTGGGTTCGATTTCCACGCCAAGAACCTGTGCCGAACGGAGAACAATGGTAGTCAGTTCTCTTTTATCATAAAACTCCAGTCTCTGCGTCACTCCGAAACGGTCACGCAGAGGTGCGGAAAGAAGCCCTGCCCTGGTAGTCGCACCTACCAGCGTAAATTTCGGAAGATCCAGACGAATAGAACGGGCAGATGCTCCCTTCCCAATCATAATATCTATGGCAAAATCCTCCATGGCCGGATAAAGAACTTCCTCTACCTGTCGGTTCAGCCTGTGGATCTCGTCCACAAACAGCACATCTCCCTCCTGAAGATTATTCAAAATTGCAGCCATTTCTCCAGGTTTCTCGATCGCTGGCCCGGAAGTAACTTTCATATGTGTTCCCATTTCGTTGGCAATGATCGCGGACAATGTTGTTTTTCCCAGGCCGGGAGGGCCGTAAAACAGTACATGGTCCAGTGCGTCATGTCTCTGTTTCGCCGCTTCAATATAGATCTTCAGAGTATCTTTGGTTTTCTGCTGACCAATATATTCATCCAGACTCTGAGGTCTTAAATTCCCTTCCAGAGAAAAATCCTCTTCTGTAACGTCCGTTGTAATGATCCTGTTTTCCATCTGTCATGCTCCGTTCTATTTCTTGTAAAGCGGATATTTATATTCCACTCTGCTACATGCTTATGAATACCATCACGTTGACTTGTACTCCTGATACAAGCAAGTCCCCACCCACTGCTTATTGCTTTTCGCAATTGAAGCAGGGGACTTACTTGATTCGGTTAGAAATTCTTCAATGCAGCCCGCAGGATTGCTTCCACATCGTCTGCCGGTACATCCTCCGGAACTTTCCGTACTGCCCGGAGCGCATCCGCAGAACTGTATCCCAGCGCAACCAGAGCCTCTACTGCTTCCTGACGACTGTCACGAAGATCCGCAGCATCTATGGCAGCCTCCTCCTGCTGATGAGCGAGTTTTATCTCAAAAGCATCCTCCAGCTTCAGTTTATCTTTCAGCTCCAAAATCATTTTCTGGGCGGTCTTCTTCCCAATTCCAGGAGCCTTGGAAATGGTCTTTACATCATCCGAAAGTACTGCAAAACGCAATTCATCCGCACTGATCCCGGAAAGGATACCAAGTGCACCCTTCGGGCCAACACCATTCACACCGATCAAAAGTTTAAACATACTGAGATCATCTTTTGAAAAAAAGCCATACAGTTGCAGAATATCCTCTCTGACATAAAGAAACGTATGTATTTTTTTCTCTTCTCCTATGCGGACCTTCCCGAGATCCTGCCCTGTCATATAGATTTCATATCCAAGTCCGCCATTCTCCACGATCAGACAATTCTCCACGATATCTGCTACTGTACCTTTTACAAAAGAAATCAACTCCAACGGCTCCCTTCCCGGAAACAACTGAACATCTGTTTCCCATATGAACGCAATAGTAACATAATTTTCATAAAAAATCAACCCGGAATCCAAATCCCGGGTTGATGCTGTATACATAAATATTATTTACTGATTCAGAAAATCCTGATCTTCAAAATAATTGATACGCATGGAAGAACGTACATCATGAAGAGTTGCAGCTGCTTTTTCTCTTGCAACTTCTGTACCTGCTTTCAGGATATCAAATACATCTGCAGTACGCTGCTCCCACATTTTTCTTCTCTCACGGATTGGTCCAAGCTCCGCCTGCATTACATTATTCAGGAATTTCTTAACTTTTACATCGCCAAGACCACCTCTCTGATAGTGAGCCTTCAGTTCATCAAGATTCTGATACTCTGGCAGGAACTCCTCAAAATGCTCCGGCCGGCTGAAAGCATCCAGATAAATAAATACCGGATTTCCTTCCACGCGTCCTGGATCCTGAACCCGAAGATGATTCGGATCTGTAAACATGGACATGATCTTCTTCTTAACCACATCTTCTTCATCAGAAAGATAAATACAGTTTCCGAGAGACTTGCTCATTTTTGCTTTTCCATCGATACCCGGAAGACGTAAGCATGCCTTATTTGAAGAAAGGACGATCTCTGGCTCAGTCAGTGTCTCACCATAAACTGTATTAAACTTATGAACAATTTCCTTACACTGCTCAAGCATCGGAAGCTGATCTTCACCTACCGGTACATGCGTTGCACGAAAAGCTGTGATATCTGCGGCCTGGCTGATCGGATAACAGAAGAATCCAACCGGAATGCTGGCTTCAAAATTACGCTGTTTAATTTCAGATTTAACTGTAGGATTGCGCTGCACACGTGCTACAGTAACCAGATTCATATAATAAAAAGTCAGCTCTGTCAGCTCCGGAACCATGGACTGAATAAAAATATTGGATTTTTCAGGGTCAAGTCCACATGCCAGATAATCCAGTGCAACCTGCAGAATATTCTGGCGAACTTTCTCAGGATGTTCTGCATTATCTGTAAGTGCCTGTGCATCTGCGATCATAATATAAATCTCGTCATATAAGCCGGAATTCTGCAGTTTCACACGCTCTGCCAGTGATCCAACATAATGACCTACATGAAGACGTCCCGTCGGGCGGTCGCCGGTTAAAATAATCTTGCTCATGAATTTCGTTCTCCTTGAAGTATACTGAATATTTTATATCTTATTATAGCCCTTTCAAATAGTCTGGTCAAATATTTTTAACAGTTTATTTTACCGTAATTTTGCATTTTACAGCAACTTTTCCGGATCTATCAGCCTCAAGTAACGAGAATTCGATGCACAATTATTCAAAAGTCACCATTCCTGCGGATCAGGTCACGATACCAGTAAGCGGAATCCTTCCAGATTCTCTCCTGAGTCTCAAAATCCACATAAATGATTCCAAACCGTTCCGCATAACCTTTATCCCATTCAAAATTATCCATCAAGGACCACTGGAAATATCCTCTTATATCAATCTCTTCTGCTGCCCGTTTTAGATTTTTCAGATATCGTGCCAGAAAATCAATTCGGTTGGGATCGTGGACTTTACCATCCTGGGAAACCGTATCGTGGCAGGCCATTCCATTTTCTGTAATGTAAATCGGTTTCCGATATCTTTCATACAGAAATTTCGGTCCCCAGTAAAGTGCTTCCGGTGTTACCGGCCAGTTGGTTGCCGTCTTTGGAAAACCAGCCGGTCGCCTTACTTCTTCCGGCCTTCCATCTGGCCCCATGCGAATGCAGCGTCCGTTATAAATATTCTGTCCATAAAAATCAATAGGCTGAGAGATCAGCTTCATATCTTCATCCGTGATCACAGGCAGATATTTTTCATATTTTTTCATCCCTTCTTCCGGATACTTACCAAGAATAACAGGATCAGACCACCAGGATACATTCCAGGTCCAGTTGGAAAGATCATCCGGCAACGCAAAAAGTGCCTTTCTTGCAGCCTCAATATCTTTCGGCGTTTCTTTCTCCGGATAACACATACCACTGGTCGGTGCATAACCGATCTGCACATTCTGTTTTCCGTAAGCACGCAGCATCTGCACAGCTCTTCCGTGAGCTTTCAGAGCATTGTGGGCCATCTCAAAAGTATCACGTAGCGGCGCTTTCACACCAGGTGCATGACATCCCTGAAGAAATCCCAGGCCGACAAAACATTGTGGTTCATTTAATGTAAAGAAATATTTTACGCGGTCACTGAAACGTTCTGCCACCAGACGGGCATACTGGCCGAATCATTCCACGATCTCCGGATTCATCCAGCCACCTCTTTTATAAATCTCATAGGGAAGTTCCCAGTGATACAAAGTTATGTACGGTTCAATTCCCTGTTCCAGAAGTTCATCGATCAATGCATTATAAAAATCAATTCCTTTTTCATTTACTTTCCCGGTTCCTTCCGGCAGCACACGGGACCAGTCAATGGAAAAGCGGTACCCCTTCAGCCCCAGTTCTTTCATGTATGCCACGTCTTCTCTGAATCTGTGGTAATGATCGCAGGCTATATCTCCAGTATGGCCTTCATATACTCTTCCCGGCTCTTTTGTAAAAACATCCCAGATATTCTGTCCTTTTCCGGAATCTCTGCCAGTTCCCTCTATCTGATAGGAACTGGTCGCTGCTCCCCACACAAAATCTTTTGCAAATCCCATATTGGCACTCCTTTATAGTATATCTTTTTCGATATTGTTTTTATAAATAAAATGGTTAATTTGGGTCCTGATTTCATTATACTGAACCATGATTTCGCGGTCAAGCACTGCTTATAGTCGTCAAGCGGATATTCGCAATCCGCTTCGCTACGTAGCTCTACACCAAATAACTGCTCCGCAGTTTATCAGGAGGAGCTTCCACTCCTCCTGATACAAGCAAGTCCCCACCCACTGCTTATTGCTTTTCGTAATTGAAGCAGGGGGTAGGGACTTGCTTGATTTGGTTAAAAAAAGAAGGCTGCCATATCCGGAAAACATATTCCGGACAGACAGCCTTCTCTTCCCTCTTACAGAATTATATGTCTCGGGCAAACTTCTTTACATTTACCGCATCCTGTACATTTGTCGTAATCAATGTGTGCACAGAAATCCGTAACTGTGATTGCCTCTGACGGACAGTTTTTCTCACATTTTTTACATCCGATACAGCCAAGCTCACAGGCAGCCGTAACTGCTTTACCTTTGGCGTGGGAGCCACAGGCTACACGGATCTGTTTGTCATATGGTACAAGCTCGATCAGATGACGCGGACATTTTGCAACGCATTTACCGCAGGCCTTACATGCTTCCTGATCTACGACTGCAATGCCATTTACTACATGAATAGCGTCAAATGGACATACTTTTACGCAGCTTCCAAATCCCATACATCCATATGTACAGTTCTTCGCACCACTGCCCGGAATGAAAGCCATCATCTCACAGTCTTCCACACCTGTGTACTCATATTTCACAGTTGTCTTATCACAGGTTCCCGCACATTTTACAAAAGCAACCTGACGTGCGGTTTCTTTTACTTCCTGTCCCATGATCGCACCGATCTTGGTCGCAACCGGAGCACCGCCAACCGGACACTGATCTACAGGAGCTTCCCCTTTTGCAATTGCGGCAGCAAGTCCGGAACATCCCGGATATCCACAGCCACCGCAGTTATTTCCAGGAAGAACGCCAAGAATAGCTTCTTCCTTTTCATCTACCTTCACGGTCAATTTCTTGTCTGCAAGTCCAAGGAAGATACCAATGAATAAACCAGTACCGCCGACAATGACTGCAGCCATAATAATTCCTGTTATACTCATGCTCTTCTTCCTCCTATACGATTCCGGAGAATCCAAAGAATGCAATTGCCATCAGTGCTGCTGTAAGCAGAACAATCGGCATACCCTGGAAAGATTCCGGAATGTCATTGTATTCCATTTTTTCACGGATTCCCGCAAGTAATACAATAGCGATCAGATAACCTACGCCTGTTGCAAATCCGTTTACAACACTCTCAAGAATGCTGTATTCATATTTTACGTTATTCAGCGCCACACCAAGAACTGCACAGTTTGTTGTGATCAGTGGAAGGTACACACCAAGTGCCTTGTAAAGAGACGGTACGAATTTCTTGAGAAACATTTCTACGATCTGTACCAGTGCCGCAATAACAAGGATAAATACGATTGTTTTCAGATACTCAAAATGTGTTGGTACCAGAATAAATTTATATAACAGCGAAGCAACAAAGGATGCGATCGTGATAACAAATACAACCGCTCCTCCCATGCCGGCTGCTGTTTCAGTTTTCTTGGAAACGCCCAGGAAAGAACAGATTCCAAGGAACTGGCTTAATACAACGTTACTGCAAAGTGCAGAACCAATAGCAATTAACATTAAGCTTGCCATATTCTATTCCCCCTTTATTCTTTTTCAGAAGGGCATCCGCCACAGGTTGCACAGTTGGAACCGCAGCCGGACTGGATCTTGGAAACATCTTTGCCCTTCTTTGCCATGTTAATCTTTACCTTGTTCTGGATTGCAGCAAGTCCTGCAAGAACCAGGAATGCTCCAGGTGCAAGGATAAAAATAGTGATCGGGGTATAGCCGGCAGAACCGGTAGCTGCATCAGCAACCGGAATGATCTGTGCTCCGAAAGCTTTTCCGGAACCAAGGATCTCTCTCACAAGACCAATGGCAACCAGACCAACTGTAAATCCAAGTCCCATTCCAAGTCCGTCAAAGATAGATGGAAGGACCGGATTTTTGGAAGCATAACTCTCTGCACGTCCCAGAATGATACAGTTAACAACGATCAGAGGAATATAAATTCCAAGTGAATCATAAAGAGAAGGAGTAAAACCTTCCATCAGAAACTGTACAATGGTTACAAATGATGCTACAACTACGATAAAGGCCGGCATTCTGACAGAATCCGGAATTATTTTTCGTAACATGGAAATCAGCATATTGGACATGACCAGAACTACTGTTGTGGAAAGTCCCATACCAATACCATTAATAGCTGAAGTTGTTACCGCAAGAGTAGGACACATACCCAGCATCAGGACGAAAATCGGATTTTCGGTTATAATACCGTTTTTTAATCTTTCACCACAATTATTCATATTCAACTACCCTCCTAAAATGCGTTTTTGCAATAGCCGATAGCTGTATTGACTGCACCGGTAAAAGCTCTGGATGTAATGGTCGCACCGCTGATAGCATCAATAGGTTCTCCCTCTCCGCCATCTTTGGATACATAAAATTTATCGGTAGTTTTTCCAACATACTGATCCTGGAACTTAGCCTCTGTAGCCCGCATTCCAAGTCCGGCAGTCTCACTGATGGAAAGAATGGAAACACCACTTACAGTTCCATCTTTTGTTACTCCCACGGTGATCTTGATATCTCCGCCATAGCCTTCTTTATCTGTTACAGTTACTACATAACCTTTATCCGCAGCCTCGCAGACTTCATCTACGGTAGCTTTTATATCAAGATCTGCTACAGTTTTATCTGCTGCATCCTGATCCACATCAACCGGTTTAAATTCTCCCAGACTCACATCGCTGAACACTGTCTGCCACGCTTCTTTTTTTGCCTGTTCTTCGGTTCTTGCAATGGGCTCTTTTGTAACTTCATAAACCAGTCCAAGTCCAAGTCCGGCAACTACTGTAATGATCGTAAGGATCAATGTATTTCTGATAATCTTACTCATTATTTCCTGCCTCCTTTTCCAAAAGCAACCGGTTTTGTTACTTTTTCAATAAGCGGAACTACCAGGTTACAGATAATGATCGCATAGGAAACACCTTCTGCGGAAGGGCCAAAGAAACGTAATACTGCTGTCAGAATACCCAGGCAGCAACCATATACCAGCTGTCCCTTTGGGGTGATCGGCGTAGTTACGTAGTCAGTAGCCATAAACCATGCGCCAAGCATCAGACCGCCTCCGAAAATCTCACTGAAGAAATAATTTACATCAGTATTACCTGTAGCAATCATGTAAAAAATCAAAAAAACTGAAAAACTTCCGATATATGTAAGTGGAACTTTCAGATCAATGATCTTAAATGCAAGAAGAATCACTGCACCGATGAGAATCGCCAGGGCGGAAGTCTCACCGATCGTACCCTGGATATTACCAAGGAACAGATTTTTTACAGGAATGGAAGTTCCTTCAATAAATCCCTGATTTTTCAGAGTTGCCAGAGGTGTTGCCTGTGAAACAGTATCTACAATTGCATGTGAACTTTTTGATACTGCAAAATTAGTCATCTTTCCCGCAAAAGAAAGCATAAGGAAACATCTTCCGGCAAGAGCCGGGTTCATAAAGTTCTGTCCAAGTCCTCCGAATAACTGTTTTACAATGATAATTGCAACAAAGCTGCCAAGGATCGGCATCCAGATCGGAATCTGCGGAGGCATGTTCAGTGCAAGCAGAAGTCCTGTTACAACTGCACTGAAATCAGTAGTTGTATTCTTTTTATGCATCAGGCGGTCATACAGCCATTCAAAAAACACACTGGATGCAACAGTTGCCAGAATTACAAGAAGTGCATGTGCACCAAAATTCCAGATACCGAAAAATGTCGCAGGCAGAAGTGCGATCACTACCAGCTGCATAATACGGCTGGTCGTCATTTTATCCCTGATATGGGGATTAGATGATACGTTATACATTTGTTCCATTGTTATTCCTCCCCCTATTTCTTTTTCTTGCGTTCAGCAAGAACCATTTTTCTCATAGATTTAATACTCTGAGTCAGAGGTCGTTTGGCAGGGCAGATGTAGCTGCAGCAGCCACATTCACAGCATTCCATACCATCCATTTTTTCGAATCCTGCCATATCGCCGTGTTCTGCAAGAGTTGCAAGACGGGCGGGAACCACATGGCCTGGACAGACGCTTACGCAACGTCCGCAGTTGATACATGCAGTCTGAATCTGTTTCGCTTCGGATACTGCGTCACGCTCCAGGAAAAGCAGGGAAGAAGTTGTCTTCGTACATGGAATATGAAGATCATACAGCGCAAATCCCATCATTGGTCCGCCGGAAATTGCTTTTGCGATCTTTTCTTTCAGGCCACCTGCAGCGTCTACCAGTTCTGACAGATCTGTTCCTGTAAGAACGGAAAAGTTCTTCGGTGTGCGGATACCGTCTCCGGTCACTGTGACATTACGGCTGATAACCGGCTGTCCCAGGATTACTGCTTTATAAACAGAAGTAACGGTCTCTACGTTATCAACCACGCATCCTACGTCTGCCGGAAGCATGGTAGAATTGATCTCTCTGCCTGTTACCGCATAGATCAATGTACGCTCACCACCCTGCGGGTATTTGGTCTTGAGTTCTTTTACTTCCATACGTTCTTTGCCTTTAATGGCTTCTTTCATCTTGGCAATACAGTCCGGTTTGTTGTCCTCAATACAGATACAGCCCACCGCTTTCGGGAAAGCTTTCAGGATTACTTCCAGTCCGCCTACAACGCTTTCCGGTTCTTCCATCATTCTGCGGTAGTCACTGGTAATGTATGGCTCACACTCCGCACCGTTTACCAGGATATGGTCGATCTTGTCCGGTTCTTTAGGTGAAAGCTTTACATGGGTCGGGAAACCTGCACCGCCCTGTCCTACAACTCCGCCTTCCTGAATTCTTTTCAGGATATCTTCTTTGGAAAGATCCGAAAGTTTGGCAGGTGTGTATTCCACAGATTCGTACAGACCGTCATTCTCAATGATGATCGCATCTCCCATGGCGCCTACTGCTGTCAGACGCTTCTCGATTCCCTTTACAGTTCCTGATACAGACGAATGTATCGGGGCGGAAACAAATCCTCCTGCTTCTGCGATTTTCTGTCCTGCAAGCACATGATCACCTTTTTTTACGATGGGCTTGGCCGGAGCTCCGATGTGCTGAGAAACAAGAATTGCCAGATCTCCTTTCGGCAGATACTTCTCAACAGGACAGTTTTTTGACAAATCTTTGCCGTCATAAGGATGGATACCACCCCTGAAGGTTAAAAATGCCATAGATCTCATCTCCTCCTTTATTCTTTGCAAGTACATGCACATTGCGTTTCCGTGCTGTGCATACACTTATTTTCAAAGTTGATTCCCGTGTTTCTGATTTTTCTTTTTTCTCTTCTTTCAGATGAACCGGAAGTGTTACTGCTCATGGAATGAACAGCAACCAGGAAATCCCTCATCCCTGTCCAGCTATGTATGAAAGATTGATTCCCTATGCCATGCTGTGATATACTTCAGTAAGAAATACTCACAATTCTCTCAAGAGAATGATAGATGAAAAACCAATTTATGAAGTGATAGTAGTCATTTTTTCTCACTGTCAATTCCCACATAAATCCAGTACCATTTCCTGTTTTTTTCATCAACTCTACTAATATACTATAACTCATTTCACCTTAAATTGCACTATAGAAAAACATTTTTTTTGTGTATAATCAGATACAATCCATAAAGGAGGAAATTAACATGATTGTTAAAAAAATGCCGATTTTACAAGGGTTTCCAGACTTTGAGACTGTTAAAAAATTGACTAGAAATCACGTTTTTTCAGAACATTTTGCACCACTTTTCTATGATATCGAAACTACAGGACTATCACGAAATTCCACTTTTCTGTATTTGGTCGGTGCCGTCACCTACGAAGAAAATAACTGGCAGATGTATCAGTGGATGATCGAAAATGAGGATGAAGAATACGAACTTCTTAAAACATTTTCGAAATTTCTGGAAAAGTTTTCCTGTACAATCCAGTATAACGGAGACAGTTTTGACCAGCCTTATCTGGAAGCACGCTATCAGATCCACGGGCTTCCGTCTCCTTTTAAAAGCCTGCCTTCTATGGATCTTTATCGACAGTTAAAGCCTTTGAAAGGGCTCCTTAAACTCTCCAGAATGAATCAGCCTTCTATAGAAGCTTTCCTGGGCATCACGGATCGTATTTACTGTGATGGAGGTGCATGTATCCGTCTTTATAAACAATTCGCTTCCGGAAAGAAACCGGAAGCAGGGGAAGTCGTTATGGGACACAATCAGGAAGATCTTCTTGGCCTTGGAAAAATATTTTCCATGCTGTCTTATCTTGCTCTCTTTGAAGAAGATTACGAAGCTCTGGATTGTGAAATTCAAGACGAACAATTGACTTTTACTATTAAAATTTTTTATGATATGCCTGTAGAGTTCTCAAATCATAGTGAAGAATTCTACATAACAGGACAAAAAGATCGTGTTCGTCTTCTCGTAAAATCTCAAAACGGACGATTAAAGCAATATTACTCCAATTACAAGGATTATGATTACATTCCTTCTGAAGACACTGCAATGCCCAAAACATTAAGTGCCTGCATGGATAAAAAGCTCCGCAGACCTGCCAGAAAGGAAACCTGCTACACCTGGTTCCCCGTAACAGAAGATTTTCTGAAAAATCCTTTAAAACAAAAAACCTATCTGAAACACTGTCTTCCATATTATCTTTCCATCCTGAAATAACGTCGTCCCTCTCATATACTGAAAAAGCGAGCCCTTCTCAAAGGACTCGCTTTTTCTGACAAAATAAAAAATCTTCCTCAAAAAAGGCCGTCACATTTGCAGTGACGGCCTCTGAAATTTCAAAATATAATATCTTCTGTACAGTTTCTGAGAAAATTACTCCTCTGTCTGCTCTGCAGAATGATCCTCAAGTGCTTTCATGCTGAGGCTGATCTTTCTGTCCTCGCCGTTGAAATCAACAACTTTAGCCTCGATCTCCTGGCCAATGGAAAGTACATCAGATGGTTTTGCAACGTGCTCTCTGGAGATCTGAGATACATGAAGAAGTGCATCTACTCCAGGTGCAAGCTCAACAAATGCACCGAAATCTGTCATACGTGCAACTTTACCTTTTACTACGTTTCCTACTGCGAAGTCCTCAGCAGCTGTAAGCCATGGGTTCTCCTCCGGGAATTTAAGGGAAAGTGCGATCTTATCTCCGTTGATATCTTTGATAAGAACTGTAACTTTATCGCCTACGTTGAAGACTTTCTTCGGGTTCTCTACTCTGCCCCAGGACATCTCAGAGATGTGAAGAAGTCCGTCTGCTCCGCCGAGGTCGATGAATGCACCGAAATCTGTAACATTCTTAACAACACCCTCAACTTTGTCACCAACGTTGATCTTAGCAAGAAGCTCTTTCTGTTTCTCAGCTTTCTCAGCAAGAAGAAGCTGTTTACGGTTACCGATGATACGGCGTCTTCTTGGGTTGAACTCTGTGATAACGAACTCGATCTCCTGATCTGCGTATTTGGAAAGGTCTTTCTCATATGTGTCGGATACGAGGCTTGCAGGAATGAATACTCTTGCTTCCTCAACGTTAACACAAAGACCACCGTCAAGTACCTGTGTTACAGGAGCTTTCAGAACCTCCTGGTTCTCAAATGCCTCCTCAAGACGTTTGTTGCCTTTCTCTGCAGCAAGACGTTTGTAGGTCAGTGTGACCTGTCCCTCTCCGTCGTTTACTTTGAGAACTTTTGCTTCCATGGTATCGCCAGGTTTAACAACGTCTGTAAGCACAACGCTTGAATCGTTTGTGTACTCGTTCTTTGTGATGATACCGTCTGCTTTATAGCCGATATTCAGGATGATCTCATCATCTTTAACATCGATGACGGTACCCTGTACGATCTCTCCATTTCTGATTGTTTTTACGGAATCTTCCAGCATCTGTTCAAAACTTAACTCTGACATGTTCTTGAACCTCCTCAATAATTTTCTTTGGGGTGGAAGCCCCTGCTGTAATACCTACACAACTACTGCATTGGAACATTTCAGAATCCAAGTCTACAGGTGTTTGTATATAGTAAGTATTTCCACATTCCTTTTTACATATTTCAAACAGCTTTTGAGTATTGGAACTATGTCGGCCGCCTACGACCAGCATAGTGTCTACCTCTCCGGCTATCGCTTTAGCTTCTTTCTGCCGTTCTTCGGTAGCATTACAAATAGTGTTTAAAATATTTAGAATATTTAAAACATTATTATCATAACTCTTTTTGCGAAGAATTTCAACTAATTCTTGAAATTTGTTGTAATTAAATGTCGTCTGTGACACTACACACACTTCTTTTTCCGGAGAAATGGTGAATCTTTCAGCATCTTCGGCATTTTTGATCACAGTGTACGGTCCCTGACACCATCCGCAGATTCCCTGAACTTCCGGGTGATCCGGGTCACCAATGATCACAATATGGGCACCTCTGGCACTTTCTCTCTCAACGATCTTGTGGATCTTCAGCACAAAAGGACAGGTGACATCCACATACCCGAGGCCATATTTTTTAATCTTGTCATAGACTTTACGGCCGACTCCGTGGGAACGTATCACAACGGTGCCATCTTTTAAAGTGGCAAGATCCTCCTCGCTGATCACAGCCACGCCTTTTTTTTCCAGATCTGAGACGACTTCCTCATTATGGATGATCGGGCCCAGTGTGTAGATCGGTGCAGCATCGGAACCGATCAGGTCATAAACACGGTCTACTGCTCTCTGTACGCCAAAACAGAATCCGGCAGTTTCTGCAACTTTTACCTTCATCAATTCACCTTTTTCCTGTATACAGAAAGGATACTCTCAACCACTTCCTCAATCCCCATCTCTGAAGAATCAACAAGAACTGCATCCTCTGCCTGTTTAAGCGGGGAAACGGCGCGGCTCATATCTCTCTCATCTCTGTCAATGATATCTTTCAGGATCTCATCCATATCGCAGGCTTCACCCTTCTCTGTAAGTTCCAGATATCTTCTGTTTGCGCGGGTTTTGGCACTTGCAGTCAAAAAGATTTTTACTTCTGCATTGGGAAGAATAGTGGTTCCGATATCTCTTCCGTCCATAACTACATTGTTCTCGGCCGCAAGGTTGCGCTGCAGTTTCAGAAGATGCGCGCGCACTTCCGGATTGGCAGAACTTACCGATGCCATATTTCCAACCTCTTCCTTACGGAGAAATGCCGTTACATTCTTTCCATTAAGAATCACCTGCTGTTCTCCATTCTCGTAACGGATAGAAATATCTGCATCATGACATGCTTTGGAGATATTTTCATCACCGCTGATTCCTTTTTCCAGAAGATAAAATGCCATGGCCCGGTACATTGCTCCTGTATCTACATAGATAAAGGACAGCTCCTTTGCCACTTTTTTTGCAATTGTGCTTTTTCCTGCACCTGCCGGTCCGTCAATTGCAATATTAATACCCATAATCAAATGCTCCCTTCCTCTTTTCTGTTATTCGATCGCCTGTGCTGCCGCATATGCTGTAGACCACGCGATCTGAAGATTATAGCCACCGGTCACTGCATCCAGGTCAAGCACTTCGCCTGTAAAATACAGATTTTTTACTTTTTTGGATTCCATCGTGGATGGCTGTATCTCTTTTACTGACACACCGCCTCTTGTGATGATCGCTTCCTTAAACTCTCCCATTCCCGTGATCGTAAATGGAAAGGCTTTGATCAGACGGCCAAAAGCCTGACGCTCTTCCCTGGAGATCTCATGTACCGGTTTCTCCCCGGGGATACCGCCAATTTCGATCATGATCGGAGTCAGAGAAGACGGAAAAAGAACACCGATCACATTTTTAAACTGTTTGTTATGATTTGCATCAAATTCACGCAGGATCCGGGCGTCAAGCTGTTCTGCATCAAGCGCCGGCTTCAGATCCAGGAAAGCCTGCAAAGGCTCTTTTTCCAGTTTTTTGCCGATCTGGGCACTTGCAGAAAGGATCAAGGGTCCTGTAACTCCGAAATGAGTAAACATCATCTCGCCAAAGTCTTTATAGAGGACTTTTTTGCCGGATCTTACTGTCAGTTCCACATTCCGAAGGGAAAGTCCCTGAAGTTTGGAGACATAATCTTCTTTTGCCACCAGTGGCACCAGTGATGGTGACTGGGAAACAACTTTATGCCCCGTCTCAGCAGCAAAACGATATCCGTCTCCAGTGGAGCCTGTGGACGGGTAGGAAAGCCCTCCTGTGGCAACTACCACTGCATCAGCTTCAAAAAAGGTACCGTCCGAAAGTAATACGCCGGTAACTTTTTCATCCTGCGTACAAACTTCCTTTACCTCTGTATGAAGATGGATCTGCGCTCCGGCTTTTTTCAGTTCCCGTTCAAGCGCACGGATAATATCTGATGAATGATCCGATACCGGAAAAACCCGGTTTCCACGCTCTGTTTTCAGCGGCACTCCTGCTTCCTCAAAAAATTCCATCACATCTCTGCTTCCATAGGTGTAGAAAGCGCTGTAAAGAAATTTACGGTTTGACATCACTGCCGGAAAAAGTTCTTCGGTATCGGAATCATTGGTGACGTTGCACCGTCCCTTTCCGGTGATGAAAAGCTTTTTTCCAAGTTTCTCGTTTTTTTCCAGTATGTGAACCTGGTGTCCTCTGCGCGCAGCATATACACCGCAGAGCATTCCGGCGGCACCGCCGCCTATGATCGCAACTTTGGACATTACCTGTTATCCTGCCTTTTTTATCTTTTTTATGCACAAAGGAGCCTGCATACAGCAAGCTCCTTTTCCTGTATTGAAATGCGTCTGCATTTCTATGTGTGCTTTATACCGGGTATGCGCCGTTCTTGGTATCTGCCACAGTCTCATCAACTTTGGTCTTCTGAGCCTGACGATATTTAAAGAAGTCCATGGCAACCTGTGGGAACAGTGCGTATGTCAGAACATCCTCATCCTGCTCCTTGTACTGTGCCATCTCACTCTCAAGCTTATCAAGCTCGTCCTCCAGAAGATCAGCCGGACGGCATGTGATCGGCTCAATATCACCGATGCATTTTTTCTGTACTTCCGAATTAAACGGTCTGGCTGTTGCACCATATTTACCGCTTAATACGTCTTTTGTCTCTTTTGTCACAACTTTGTAACGCTCGCCCATGATCACGTTAAATACAGCCTGTGTACCAACGATCTGAGAAGACGGTGTAACAAGTGGCGGCTCACCGAGATCTTTACGAACACGCGGAACTTCCTCAAGTACCTCGTAGAACTTATCCTCAGCATGCTGCTCTTTCAGCTGTGATGTCAGGTTGGAAAGCATTCCACCTGGTACCTGATACAGAAGAGTCTTGATGTTTACGCCAAGGTTCTTCGGATTCAGAAGGCCTGTATCAAGTGCCTCATCACGCATCGGACGGAAGTAGTCAGCGATCTCAGCAAGAAGCTGCTGGTCAAATCCTGTATCATATGGTGTTCCCTTGAAGGTCTCAACCATAACTTCTGTTGCCGGCTGGGATGTTCCAAGCGCAAATGGTGACATAGCTGTGTCGATGATGTCAACGCCAGCCTCTACTGCTTTCATGTATGTCATGGAAGCAACACCGGATGTATAGTGAGAATGAAGATCGATTGGGATCTTTACAGTCTCTTTCAGGGCCTGAACAAGCTCAGTAGCCTTGTACGGAACAAGAAGTCCTGCCATATCTTTGATACAGATGGAATCTGCACCCATATCCTCGATACGTTTTGCAAGGTCTGTCCAGTAATCCAGTGTGTAAGCATCTCCAAGTGTGTAAGCCATTGCAACCTGTGCATGTGCTTTTTCCTTGTTTGCTGCCTTTACAGCTGTCTGAAGGTTACGAAGGTCATTCATACAGTCAAAGATACGAATGATATCGATACCGTTAGCTGCGGATTTCTGTACAAAATATTCTACTACATCATCTGCATATGGACGATATCCAAGGATATTCTGTCCACGGAACAGCATCTGAAGTTTTGTATTTTTGAAGCCGTCGCGGAGTTTACGAAGTCTTTCCCACGGATCCTCTTTCAGGAAACGTAAGGAAGCATCGAAAGTAGCACCGCCCCAGCACTCAACTGCATAGTAGCCGACTTTATCGAGCTTATCAATGATCGGAAGCATCTGCTCTGTGCTCATACGTGTAGCGATCAGGGACTGATGAGCGTCACGCAGGATCGTTTCCACAACTTTCACAGGTTTTTTCTCTATTTCTGCCATAATTATTCTCCTTACAAAATTTTATAAGACGATGGATCAGACGCCAAAGATAGCCATGAATGTACCGGCAGCAACAGCTGTACCGATAACACCGGCAACGTTCGGTCCCATCGCATGCATCAGCAGGAAGTTTGTAGGATCTGCCTCAGCACCAACCTTCTGGGATACACGGGCTGCCATAGGAACGGCAGAAACACCGGCGGATCCGATCAGCGGGTTGATCTTTCCATGAGTAACCTTGCAAAGAAGCTTACCAAGCATGACACCACCAAAAGTACCGCAGGCAAAGGCTACAAGGCCAAGAACTACGATCTTCAGTGTATCTACGTTCAGGAACGCCTCAGCACTTGTGGAAGCACCTACAGATGTTCCAAGAAGGATTACTACGATGTACATAAGTGCGTTGGAAGCTGTCTCAGAAAGCTGTTTAACAACTCCGGACTCACGGAACAGGTTTCCGAGCATCAGCATACCAACAAGTGGAGCTGTTGTCGGAAGGATCAGGCAAACAACGATTGTGATAACGATCGGGAAAAGGATCTTCTCAAGTTTTGTAACAGGACGAAGCTGCGCCATTTTGATCTTACGCTCTTCCTCTGTTGTGAACGCCTTCATGATCGGAGGCTGGATGATCGGTACCAGAGACATATAAGAATATGCTGCTACTGCGATCGGTCCCATAAGAGAAGACTGTCCAAGCTTACCTGCAAGGAAAATGGAAGTCGGGCCATCAGCACCACCGATGATAGAGATCGCTGCTGCTGCTTTTCCGTTGAATCCAAGGAAAATTGCAAGGAAGTATGCAAGGTAAATACCAAGCTGTGCAGCTGCTCCCATCAGGAAACTGATCGGGTTTGCGATCAGCGGACCGAAGTCTGTCATCGCACCGACACCCAGGAAGATCAGTGAAGGAAGAATACTCCACTCATCCAGTAAGTAAAAATAATGAAGAAGTCCGCCAACGCCATTGGATGAATCCTCAATGCTCAGCATAATGTCCGGGTAAATATTTACCAGAAGCATACCAAAAGCGATCGGAACCAACAGTAGCGGCTCAAAACCATGTTTAATGGCAAGATATAAGAACACACATGCCACTGCGATCATCAGGTAGTTTCCCCAGGTAAGGTTGAAAAATGCTGTCTGATGGATCAGGTTTGACAGGGTATTTGTTACATAAGACATTTGTCTACCTCCTGTTTAGTTCATTGTTGCAAGAGTATCTCCATTTTCAACGGCAGCACCCTCTGCAACATCGATGCTGGCGATTGTTCCATCCTGAGGAGCAACAACCGGGATCTCCATCTTCATGGACTCAACGATCACTACGCTGTCACCAGCTTTTACGCTCTGTCCAACAGATGCAACGATTTTTACAACTTTTCCAGGAACGGCTGCGGAAACCTTAACAGAACCTGCGCCTGCTGCCGGTGCTGCTGCCTTAGGTGCTGCTGCCGGTGCTGCCTTAGGTGCCGGTGCTGCTGCCTTAGGTGCTGCTGCAACTGGAGCTGCTGCGTTTCCGTTCTCTTCTACAGTAACTTCATATGCTGTTCCGTTAACAGTAATTGTATAACTCTTCATTTTAAAATCCTCCTAAATAATGATTATCTTTTTCTGCGGTTGATCTTACGGATGGAGCGGACTACAAATCCGTCTGTGCTTGTCTTTCCTTCAGAAGCAGCAATCGCTGCTGCAATCACGGCAACAAGCTCACCATCATCTGTAACATCCTCTACGACTGGCTCAGCAACTGGTGCTGCAGCGGCTGGTGCCGGTGCTGCGGCTGCCGGTGCCGGTGCGCTCTCTTTTTTCTTTCCTTCCACAAGGCCAGGAATATATTTGAAAAGAGAGATCACAAAGATCAGGAATGCCAGGATCACAAATACGGTACCAAGACCCATCAGTGTGTTCAGGGCTGCCTTCTCCATATTCTGTGCCAGTGTATAATTCACATCAACAGTAAGAGAAGTCGGTGTTCCTGATTTATCAAATACATAAGTGAAATTCGCTTTGTTTTTCTCGAAGGATACCGGAACAACAACGGTGTACTGGTCATCGGAATACTCTACTGTGATATCTTTTTCATCGATATCACCTTTTTTCTCACCAAGTTCTTCTCTGGAACCGTCCCAGGCGCTTGCTGCGCTCTGTGTGAAAGCATCCTCTGATTCCAGATAGCCCTGGATATCATCCTCGGACATTGCGATGATCGCATCTGTCAGGCCTTTTGTTGTTGTAACAAGCTGACTCTTTACAGAATCATCAACCTCATCAGCAGCCCATGCAGTAGCTGTGCATCCGATCAGAAGTGCAGCTATGCAAAGAAGTGCCATGCAGACAGAAGAGATCTTTTTATAAAACTGTCTCATACGCTCACCTCACTTAGACTGTTCCATGCTTTTTGGATGGACGGTCTTCCCTTTTTGTGAACAGCATCTCAAAAGCACCGATTACATATTTTCTTGTATCTTCTGCTTTGATCACAGTATCCACATATCCTCTTGCTGCTGCAGATGCGATACCGTTCTGGAGTTCTTTGTACTCAGCTGCCTTCTCATTCAATGTAGAAGCGTCAGCTCCCTCATACATGATCTTGGCTGCAAGGGAAGCATCCATCATACCGATCTCTGCGCTATCCCATGCATAAACCATATCTGCTCCGACAGATTTGCTGTTCATGGCAACGTATGCAGTTCCATATGCTTTACCGATCACAACATTTACCTTCGGTACCGTTGCAGATGCAAAAGCATGTACCATCTCACCTACGGATTTAGCCATCATCTTCTCGTTGCAGAGAGTGGCTTTAAATCCGGTTACGTTGGTAAGAGTAAGTACCGGAATCTCGAAAGCGTCACAGAATTTTACGAACTCTGCTGCTTTTCTTGCGCCTCTGGAAGAAAGAGTTCCATCAGAAACCTCTGTCTTATTACCATCAGCGTCATAAGACTCACTTCTGTTTGCAACTGCACCAACAGTAGCTCCGTTCAGGCGGAGAAAACCTGTTACGATATCCTGTCCGTAAGCTGCCTTTGTCTCAAAGAATTCACCATTATCAGCGATTCTTGAAAGAGCGATTGCTGTGTCGCCTGTGCAGCCTGCGATATCATCACATACTCTGTTCAGGTCGTCTGTGCATTCTTTAAAACTGTCATTGTCTTCATTATTCTCAGAAAGCATGCTGACCAGTGTGCGAATCTGTCCAAGAATCTCATCCTCTGTTCCGATACCATCAACAAGTCCTGTCTCCTCACTCTGGAACTGGGCGGAAGCTGAATCGCATTTTTCCACTCTGTTTCCCTCCAGTGCATTCGGAGTGTTTACAAACAGTCTGCCTTTTTTCTCTTCTACAAATGTAAAATCTGTAAGAGCCGGTACAACTGCCATTCCACCACCACATGTTCCGAAAACAGCAGTGATCTGCGGAACAACGCCGGATGCCAGTGTCTGTTTCAGATAAATCTCACCAAATGCCTCAAGTGCATCGGTAGCCTCCTGAAGACGAAGTCCCGCACAGTCTACAAGACCGATAACAGGTGCTCCAACTTTCAGAGCAAGATCATAAATTTTGGCGATCTTTTTGGCATGCATCTCACCAACTGTTCCGTTCAGTACAGATGCATCCTGGCTGTATACATATACCAGGCTGCCGTCAATCACACCATATCCGGTGATCACACCGTCTGAAGGTGCCTTTTTTTCAGTCATGTTGAAATCTGTAGTTCTGGCTGTGACAGCCTGTCCGATCTCAACAAAACTGTTGGCGTCAAGCAGGGAATTGATCCTTGCAGCCGCTACGCTTTGTGTCGCATTACTCATTATACTATGCCCTCCATTTTTTTATTAATATAACCAAAAATTCAGCCGAGTATAATTGTACCTTTTTTTAAGCGAAAATTCAATACTTTTCGTCATGAATGTTAAAAAATTAACCCCTGACAGATGTCAGGGGTCGACCGATCAGTGAAAATAATCCTGAAAAATCTTATTTACATACCATTTATAGGTGATTCTGCCGATTTTTTCATTCGATGTCACAGAACAGGAGACTATTTCTTTTCCATTCAGCATTGCATGAAGTGTACCGATCTTCTGATTTTCACGTACAGGTGCTGCTATTTTATCCGGAAGTTCTGTTTCCCATATAATTGTTTCTGTTTTTTTCAGAAGATATCTTTTCGTCTGCTCTTTCTCCGGCAGAGACGCATGTACTTTTAATCTCCTCTGCAATTGTTCCGGATATGCTGAATCTTTATCTTTCTCCGGGTATGGACTGTTTTCCTCCGGCACAGCATCTGTCACTGTGATTTCCGGAAGGTCCGGAAGATCCGGGAGAAGCACATAACTGTAATTTTCCCTGCCATAAGACAGCAGTTTTTTTGTATCGGACCATTTGTAATTTTTGTTTCCGGGCCAGCCACATCCAAGCAGTGCCACAATAAACAGTTTTTCATCCTGTCGTACAGCACAGACATAACAGTATCCGGCATTGCCGGTGAAACCGGTTTTTCCGGAAATCACACCAGTCTCCATATCCAGAAATGCATTGGTATTATGAACCGAATAATGTTCCTTTCCGGAAATATCTGAGAATGTATAATCCCTGGTCTGTGTGATATGAACAAATGTCGCATTTTTTATGGCATATGCCATGATCAGTGCCAGATCTCTGGCAGTTGTATGATGAACTCCTCCTTCATCTTCTGCATCCAGCCCATTTGGCGTTACAAAATGTGTGCCTGTACATCCCAGTGATTTTGCTTTTTCATTCATCAGGAGCGCAAACTTTTCCACAGAGCCGCCAATATGTTCTGCAATGGCTACTGCCGTATCATTATGGCTTTTCAGCATCAGCGAATATAACAGATCTTCCAAATAAAACTGCTGGCCTTCCCGCATTCCCAGGTGTGTCTGTGGCTGTGATGCGGCATTTCTGGAAACCTGTACATAATCGTCTCCGGAAGCCATTTCCAGCGCCAGAATGCAGGTCATGACTTTTGTAGTACTGGCATTGGGCCGTCCTTTATAAGCTTCTTTTCCATACAGCACCCGTCCGGTTTCTCCGTCCATAAGAACCGCTGAGAGTGCATAAAGCTGCTCCTCTTTTGCCCACACAGGAAAAATCTGCAGAATAATAAGGACCGCTGTCATCAGCACGACAGCGGCCATACGCCTGTTTTTCATACGATCACCCCACACACATTTCTATAATTGTTTGCAGTAACCATTATATTTTTAATTTTATGCAGAAGTGTCTCCGTGATATAACTTTCTCTTTTTATCTGTCAAACTTGTTATCCATTAAAAGTCAGATTCCATCGTTCGGAAAGATGTCCCGGACGAACTGCCAGTGCAGCCAGTTCTTCCAGCATATCCGGCGCTTTTTCCAGAGCTTCTTCCATAAGGCTGTCCAGTTTCAGAAGTTCTTTTCTGCAATCAACCTCCGGTTCCGGGCTCATAAAAAACTCTGTGATAAAAGCAGCTCGTTTCTTTCCTGCCGGAGAAAGAGCATGTTCTGAAAGTCTTTTCTTTCTTCCTCCATCATCGCATACCAGAATACAGGTAAAAATCTTCATCATCTTCAGTGACAGGTAAATATTCCAGGTACGAATAGCCGGCAGTACCTGATGAATCGTCCAAGCACTGAAAAAATTTGCGCGGATACCGTGGGACGGATAAAAATGCAGAGGATTCTTTCCAGTCTCATACATCAGCATACGGTCAAATTCTTTTTCCAGAAGTGTATGGGAAATCTTGCCCTCTTTTGCTACCTGGTTTACATAGGGGTGACAGGTAGAATCCAGAATATAGTGGCATCCAAATCCCAGCATATATGCCATCAGTGCCGGATTTTTTTCTTTCCTGACCCTGGCCATACCTTTTTCAAAAAATTCCCTTGCTTTTTCTCCATGCATCTTTACTCCATACTGTGTCACCGGATTTTTTGATATAAAATAATAAAAGAGAATATCCGGGCCATGCTGTCCGATCCGATACAGATTTCCATTGCTGCGGATCAGATGCTGCAATTTTTCAGGAAGTTTTCGGCAAACCCTTTTTCCAAAAAGATCATGTGTGTAAGTTGTGGGCATTTTCTGTTCCTCCTCTTTTGCTTATAAAGTGGACATAATCCTCCCCCTGTACAGCAGATTCTGGTATCTGTTGATGTCTTCTGCTTTCTATACATCCAGTTTCAACTGAATTTCTTCCTCAGCCTCCGCCTTAAAATCTTCCAGCTGAACAGGATCCATTTCCGGAAGTTCATCAAGGCCCTGAACACCAAAGCAGCGCAAAAATTCCTCCGTTGTTCCAAGAAGGATCGGACGTCCCGGTGCATCCAGACGGCCAAGTTCTCTCACCAGATCATAATCCATCAATTTATTAATGGCATGATCACATTTCACACCACGGATTTTTTCAATTTCTGCTTTTGTGACAGGCTGTTTGTAGGCAATGATCGAAAGTGTCTCAAGCATAACATCTGTCAACGTTGGTTTTTTCGGCTGTGCAGCAATCCTTATAAGGGAATCGTAATATTCTTTTTTTGTGCAAAGCTGAAAGGAATTCTCTAATTCAATAATCTGAATTCCCCGTTCTTCCTCCTGATAATGAATCATCATATTGCGGATGATATTCTCTGTTGTTGTAACATCCTGCTGGATTGCTTTGGCAATACGGCTTAATTCTACTGCTTCGCCCATTGCAAAAAGAATCGCTTCAATTTCCCCTTCAATTCGTTTGATTTCCACTTATCGTCCTCATTCCTGCTGTGTTATTCTTCCGCAAACTCTGTCAGATTCTTCCATGTTTCCGGATCCGTGATAACTTCTATGTGAATATCATCAAAAAGATCTGCCTGTTCTGCATGAACATGTCCCATTTTCATCAGCTCCAAAATCGAAAGAAACGTAACGATCAGCTGTACTCTGGAATGCTGATCTTCCATCAGCTGCCGAAAACTGAATTTACGATGTTCTTTTGCATAGTCCCGCATCTCCAGGAGTTTGTCTGACAATGAAATTTCTTCTTTTTCGATCCGGCCAAATTTGCTTCGGATAGGATCAATTTTATTTTCCTGCCTGCGGATCAAGCTCTGATAAATCGCACTCATCTTTTCCAGTGTCAGCCCCCGCAGGAGTTCCTGTGGATCAGATGGTGGTGCATATTGCAGCACTTTCTCCGGAAGATCCTGTTTCCGGTAATAAACTCCTGCCGCGTCCCCGAGTCTGTCCCTTAATTCATAGGACATATATTTGTACATCTTATATTCCAGAAGTTTCTGCACCAGTTCTGCTCTCGGATCTTCCTCTTCACCTTCTTCGTTGATTTCTTTAGGAAGGAGCATTTTGCATTTGATATCCAGAAGAGTAGCTGCCATGACCAGAAACTCGCTCATAACGCCAAGATCTTCCTTCTCCATGGAATGCAGATATTCCATATACTGGTCTGTGATCTCCACAATAGGAATATCATAGATATCAATCTTGTTTTTGTCAATCAGATGCAGCAGCAGATCCAACGGACCCTCAAACACATTTAATTTAACAGATATTGCCATAACATTTCCTCATTTCATTTATTCGGAAGGTTTTACATCAATCACCAGCAATTCTCTTGGGTTGTGTATCCTCAGAGGAAGCGTATGCTCTCCAAGTCCTGCACTGACAAACATGTGCTGGTTTCCCTTATGAAAATCTCCGCAGCAGAAAGGCGGCAATACCAGATACTGAGGAGAAGAAAGCCCATAATGCTCACTGAATCGTACAACACCTCCATGATAATGTCCGGACAAGATCATATCTGCACCCCATTCATAATATGTTTTTCCGTATTTGGGGTTATGTGCCAGGAGAACCTGCATTCCATTTCTTCCCGGTTTTCCTATCAGTTTTTCCATGACTTCTTTTTTTAGTTTGGGAGATCTTGGCTTATGATAATATTCAATAGGCAGTTCCAGCCCCCAGAAACAGATGCTGTTTCCTTTCAGGATCGCATGTTCATGTTCATTTCTCAGAATATGCACCCCCGCCTTTTTCAGCGTTTTTTCATATATCCTGTATTGTTTTCCGTTTTCTTCTGAAAGAGACATTTTATATTCATGATTTCCCAGGGCATAATATACCGGAAAATACTGTGCAAGCTCTTTCAGCAATTTGCATGCAGTCACCAGCGTATCCGGACAGGTACGTACCGCCATATCTCCGGCTGACAGTACAGCATCCGGTTTTTCCCTGCGTATCGCTTCAATAAGTCCGGCATTATCTCTTCCGTAAGAAAATCCATGAAGATCTGCAAGTAAAACAAATCGTATCCCTTCCAGATTCCGGATTTTATTCGTATAAATCTGGTATTTTTTTATTCTGAATTTTTTCATTTTATTTTCCAAAACCACAATTCGGGAATGTACAGACCGGACAGTTCAGACAGAGTCCACCTTCTCCAAGTGCGTTAATTTCTTCCGCTTTTATTTTATCATCTGCCATTATTCTCGGAAGGATCAGGTCAAATACTGTCCTTTTTGCATACATGACACATCCCGGAAGGCCGAGTACCGGAATCTGTCTTCCATTCCGTTTCAGATATGCCACCAGAAGCATTGCTCCCGGAAGTACCGGTGCGCCATAAGTTATGATCTCCGCTCCCGTATCACGGATTCCTCCGGGGGTTCGGTCATCAGGATCCACACTCATTCCTCCGGTACAGATGATCAGATCCGCCCCCTCATCTGCAAAAGAAAGAACTTCTTCTGTGATCAGTGCTTTGTCATCACCCGGCATTACCTGCCCGATGATTTCAGTTGGAAATTCAGAAAGTTTTTCTTTCAGCACAGGAGTAAATGTATCCCGGATCAGGCCTTTTCTGATCTCACTTCCGGTTGTGACAATACCGACTTTTTTTTGATGATAGGGCAGGATATCAAAAACAGGATACTCTCCTGCAGCTTCTTTGGCAGCGTCCATTTTCTCTTTTTCGATCACAAGAGGAATAATTCTGGTCCCTGCGATCTTATTTCCTCTTTTTACCGGAAAGTCCCCATGTCTGGATGCGATCATCATCTCTCCAAGAGAATTGACTGCCACAAGTGCTTCTCGTCGGATCTTCAGAACACCATCTATTTCTGATACCACTTCTATCTTACCTTCTTTGATATCTGTTCCATGCATTTTCAAGGAATCGCCCGCACAGATTCTGTAAAGAATTTCTGCCGCCTCATTTTCATGAAGGATTCCTTCTTTTTTTTCCCAGACAAAAAGGTGTTCTTTTCCTACTGAGAGCAAAAGCGGTATATCGTCTTCTTTTACCACATGCCCCTTTTTGAAAAGAACGCCTTTTTTTTCATCTTTTATGATCTGTGTGATATCATGGCACAGAATGTATCCTACTGCATCTTCTGTTCTGATCTCTTTCATGCAAAATCCCTTCTCTGTTCTGTTATTTCTCCAATCCGCTTTATTATACATCCTGTCAGGCATTTTTGTCAAAAACATGTTTGCATTTACAAAATGCTGCCTATAAAAGATATTCCCATGCCGCACATTTCAGCCAGTCGTGATAATCCGCTTTTTGTACTGTCTCTCCATACAGGATATCAATACTTCCTATTTTCTTTCCATTCTGATAGTATTCCTGTTTTCCGGCTTTTTCTCCTTTTTTCACCGGAGCAGTCTGTTCTTCTGGAAGAACCACTTTCTTTTTCACATGATCCGGTTTTGTTCCATCTGTACTGAGATATCGGAATTTTCCTTTATAGACAAGACTGGCTTCCTGCTTTACTCCCTTTCGGATCTTCAGAGGTTTCAATTTTTCCGGTACATCATCTGTATATAATATACATTTTGAAAAACCATAATTTAAAAGGGCAGCCGCATCACGAAATCTTGTTTTGGGGTCCGGCGCTGCCATCACAGAAGCGATCAGTGTAATCCCGTTTCTTTTTGCCACTGCACTGAGACAATATTTAGCAATACTGGTACTTCCTGTTTTCAGTCCCATACATCCTTCATAACTCCGAAGCAGTTTATTTGTATTCGTCAGAGTAAATTTGAAGGAACCTTTTCTGGTTACATGGGTAATATCTTCCATCCATACCGACGAATATGTAAGAACTTCCGGATACCGACTGATCAGTTCCCGGCTCATAAGTGCAATATCATAAGGAGTGGTATAATGATCTTTTGATTCTGTCAACCCACAACAATCCACAAAATGTGTGTTCTTCATGCCAAGTTTCTCTGCCCTCTGATTCATCTGTTCCACGAAGGTCTGCTCAGTCCCTGCAAGATGTTCTGCCATTGCCACGCTGGCATCATTTCCGGATGCGATCACAATACATTTGATCATGGTTTCTGCTTTTTGTGTTTCCCCTTCTTCCAGATATACCTGGGAACCGCCCATGGATTTCGCATAAGCGCTTGTCGTGATCGTATCATCCAAATGCAGCCTGCCATCCCGAATGGCATCAAAGATCAGGATCAGCGTCATAATTTTTGTAATGCTTGCAGGGCTTCTTTTCGTATCCGGATCTCTGGAATAGATCACTGTGCCTGTCTCTTTCTCCATCAGTACCGCACCTGGTGCTTCAATAAGGTTCTGATTTGAATTTTCCAGCGTTTCGTCAGGTTCTCCCCGGACACCAAGAGGGCTGAAAATAAAATTCAGTGCTATGCTCCATACCACTATACTCTTTTTGATCCTGCTGTATTTCATAAACTCACTCCTATAAAATTCTCTCTGTTCTATTTTAAAGGCTTCTGTCCTGAAATATGCCAGAAATCCCAAAACAGACCGAAGAGAACAAAAGCTCTTTGCTTCTATTCTCCCGGTCTCTTTCTTATGAAAACAGTAAGGGAATCGTATTTTTTATACAGTCATTGTGAGAATACCTGTCATATCTGGCTTTTTCATTCACAAAAGTAAGAGATGCCTCTCTGTTTTCCATTGTTAAGGCAGCAACACCTGTGGCAATTTCTTTTGGATCTTTTCCATAGGCTGCCTCTGCTTCTTTCACGATCCGGACATTTTCTGTATTTGCCAGGACTTCTTTCAGATAGTACCGTAAAACAGGTTTTTCCCAGACTGTATACTGACCCAGGGGAATATTCTGAAATGTAACTGCGGCAACGGCATAGCCATTTTCATCCACTTCGTAACTGTCTGGCACAAAAGTCACATAATCTTCATAATGATGAGAAACGCCCGCCAGATCTGTTCCTTCTACAGAAAAGAAAAATGTTGGATTTCCATGCGCCCAGATAATATCCGCTTCTTTTATTTTCTTCATTACAGTAATCGTTCCAAAAGGCAGGATCACAGGTGTATTTTCGGCCTGCAGAAAAATCTCACTCGTCAACACACCTTCTTTTTTCTCAAAAACAACGGTTTTGTCATAATTGCCTTTGTAGTTCTCCGGATTTTTTGTTTCCACGATCCGGAACTTCCCACCGTTTTCCTCTGTGATCAGAAGTTCTTCCGTATAGTACGATTCTCTGTCGCTGTCATATCTTAAAATTCTCTTTTCGCCCAGATCATCTTCATAGGCTTTCTTTTCCTGGTTCCACTGATAAACTGTAAATTCCGCTCCGGTAAGCGGCTCTCCAGTATATACATCTGTTTTTTTCAGGCGGATAACTCCCTTATATTCTGGTACTTTTTTATTCTGTACTTCCAGAAAAAGACTTACGCTTTCATCTGATATATCTACTTCCTGTTCCCATTTTCCTTCATATCCTTTCGGATTCCTGGTTTCTGTTATTTTAAATTTTCCGGTATTATCAGCTGTCTGCAAAAGTTCTTCACTGACATAAAGCTGCTGTTCACTGTCATATTGCAGAACTGTTCCTGTTGTCTTATACGCTTTCCTGGCAGCACTGTATTCATACAGCGTAAACTCTGCATCTTCCAGAATATCTCCGTTTTCTTCATCCGTTTTCCGGATTTCAATTTTCCTTTTATTTTTCTGATAATTCAGGGCTTCAAAGGTAAAGGTTTTAGCTGTTCCTGGCTCTGTCAGCCTGATATCTTTCTGCCAGTTTCCAGTATAATTTACAGGTGCTTTTGTCTCACGGATGCGGAATTTTCCCTGATTATCCTCCGTATAAGAAAATTTTTCCGAATTATAGGTTCGCTTCTGTTTGTCATAAGTCAGTGCTTTTCCGGTTTTTCCATAACTTCCTGTCTTCTTGCTCCATTCATATAAAGTAAATGCCGCACCGGCAAGCGGATCTCCGGTATCACCATCTTTTTTTGTAATAACAACTGTTCCACTGATATCCATAATATCTGTCACACTTACAGCCGTTGTTTTTCCGGATAAAACAGTAAAACTTTTAATCGCTGTGCTTAAGAGATAGCCTGTTGGTGCCTTTATTTCTTTCACATAATATTTACCCGGAATCAATTTGGAAAATGTGTAAACTCCCGTTTTATCTGTGGTTCCGATCTCTATCCTCTGATCTTTTTTATATCTGGTACGGTAACCGGACTTCAATGCTTCTGCCGCATAGATCGCATACTGTGCACCTGCAATCTTTTTTCCGGTATTAGCCTCTGTCTTGGTAATTTTTACATTTCCGTAACCAGATGGTTTCATTGAAAACGTGAGCTGTCCTCTTGTTCCCTGATATACGTATGCTCCAAAATCCTGCACTCCATCTTTTCCTGTCTGTGATTTTCCATCTACCAGAATATAAGAAACCGGCTGTAACAGCATTTTACAGGAATACTTTTGTGATGCTGACGTCTCCAGTGGAAAGATCAGGTAAAAGCGGGCCCCATCTTTCAGAGTCAGACTTGTACCACTCATCATATTCGGACTTGTCAGATGTGCTTCCCGGTCTGCTGCACTTTCCCAATAGGCAAGCTGCCAGGTTGCTGTGGCCGGCCTGGTTATTATAATCCCATTTCCCGCTTTTCCTCCATCTGTTATTTTCAAAAGCGGGCTCATCTGAAATCCGTTTTTCATACTATTCGGTATATACGGCAGATTGTCCGGCCTCGATCGAAATACACTAAGTGGAATTGTCTGACCAGTTGCAGATATCCAGCCGTTTTCTCCATAAACAGACAAAGCAGCTTTATTTCTGGGTGGAATCGTCAATGTCCTGATCTTATTCAGGAAACGGTTGATTCCCACATGCTCCACCTCAGTTTCTGTCGCATAGCCACAATCATTAAAATATGCTTTAGAAAGAGCAATGTGTGTAAAAACATATCGATTCTGCCATTTCGACCAGTTTATGTGACCGCAGGATGGATCATAACTGATTCCCAGATCTCCCGGACCGCCATATCCAAAATACAGCAGTTTCTGAACTGTAGAATTTTTCAGCACTTTGACTGCATCATTTTTCAGTGTAGTGCTGTCCACGCCATCTTTTGTGGCTTTCAGACAATATAAAGGAGAAACTTTTTCTGCTCCCGTATCATCTACATAGTGTACGGATCGATAAGTGCAGCCCATGCGGGTCTGGTTTCCGGATCCCCAGAAATCATTTGCAGCTGTCCAGATTTCATCACAGTAAACTCTTGTCCAGACATCCAGGTAGTACTGAGAAGCACCCAACGCAGTAACCGCAAGAGTCTCATTGTCGTCTGCCGTTACCTGTGCACTTTCCGTCTGCGTAAAACTCTCCGCAAGAGCCGGTGAAAACGCAATCATTTCTCCATTTTCAATATCCTGGATCAGTTCCTGTGCTTCTTCGCTGTTTCCGGTCAGAAGATCTGCATTTTCCTCCGAAAAGACCGCAAAATCCGCTTCCTCACCGGACTGCTGCTCTTCTTCTGAAAAAATTTCTGCTGTTTTCTTATCATTTTCAGAAAAATTTCCAGACTGTTTATTTTCCGAAATCTCTGTTTCGGAATCACCCTGTGCCAGTGTTTCTTCTGTATCAGAAACTACATTTTGTTCCTGCTGTATACTTTCTGTTTCTGATCCACCATCTTCTGGATCTTCATTTTCCACAGCTTCCTCTATCTCTGGCAGATATTCTGAAGAGATTCCCATAACCGTACTGGCAGAAGCAACTATGGAGGAACCAGAGATCAGCAGTGCCAGCAATGTACCGGTTATTTTTCTTTTCAATTTTTTCTTCCTCCTTTCCTGAGTACCAGAATTCCGGCAAGAAGGGCCACTCCTTCCAAAATCAGGAAAAATCGGATTCCTGTATCATCTCCTGTTTTTACCGGAGCTGTTTTCCCGGAAGAAGTTTCTGTTTTCCTAGAATATCCATCAGAATTTTCTTCTTTTTCGGACTGCCCGGCAGGAGTTTGAGATGGCTGTATTTTTTCTTTTTGATCTTCTTCTACGGAAAATATCCATTTTACATCCCCGTTACGAAGTGCAAAATCATTATTAAGCTCTGATGGAACTGTAATCTGGAACTTCATTTCTCCGGATTTTCCCGGTTGGAATATTCCCAGCGAAACAGCTTTATTCAGAGAAACAGCCAAAAGATCTCCGGAATACAGTTTCTTTCCATCCATTGATATCACAAGCTTTAACTTTTTCAGAAATTCCTGATCTTTCACAGACTTACATTCCGCTGAAGTGCGGAAAAAAATCTCCGCCGTATTTTCCGTTGCATTTTTGATCTTAACAGAATCCTCAAGAACATCTCCCGGCATTGCCGCAGAAAATCCTGCAAAGAAATCTTCCGGAGCCGCGATCAGTTTATGTGCGTCTCTCTCAAATACTACCCTGAGCTTAACCTGACTCTTCCGTTTTACAACCCGGCCGTTGGTATCATGTATGCATCGCAGGATCTCCTGATTTCCCCAGGGCGACATAGCATTAAAATCCGGTGAAAAATTTGCAGCCTGAATGGCATCTGCCACGATCGTGATCCCCAGTTTTTTCTCCTGATAAGGTTCTGTCCATTCTTCCGGTATTGTCACTCCGGTAAAGATATCTGCGCTTTCTCCCTGCTCCAGCTTTCTGGTACAGTAAAAATACGCACCTTTTTTTACCCAGTATTTCGGCATTCCCGTCAGATTGGTGTCATTTAATCCTTTTCGGTTTTCCAGGTTATCTGCATACGTGATCTTCACTCTTACCCAACACGGTTCCGAACGATTTGTGATCCTTGGGATTTTGGATATCCTGTCACCAGGAAGGACCATTTTCTGATTCTGATACAAAATTTCTTTTCCATTCTTTTTTTCCAGTTCTTTCATCGAAATATTGATATCACCGGTAGAAATATGGTTCGTCACAGTTACTGAATCCGAAAATTTTCCATACGCAGATACACACATTGCAATACTGCCAGCTGTCAGAATTCCCGCCAGTATCCATTTAAGAAATTTCTTCAAGCTTTTCACTCCTCTCTGTATCTGCAGATATCGGGTTTTTAAAATAGTTCCAGGCACTTTCAAAATCAGAAAATCCTTCTGCCTGAACCGATTCTTCATACACATTGATCTCAAAGTCAGTAATACTGTCCTTATATGTATCATCGATCTTAGACGAATCAATGCGGAATCCGCTGCATAAAGGTGTGGTTTTCTCTCCTTCCGTGACAACATTTCGATAGTAATAATACCCGTCTTCATTGTTATACAGCCAGTTTACTGTATCCAGTCCAAGAAGTTCCACCCCTTTTCCAACATCATAATTGGAGTAGGAAAGAGCCATTCTCACATAACAATCCGCATGAAATCCTCTTTCACCACCGGAAAAGTTTCCTGCCCAGATTTCTTTAATATAGGAGGGATTCTCTTCCACTGGTGTCGGAGTCGGATCCGGAAAATTTTCTTCTATTTCTGTTGTCACATGTCCTACTGCCAGTGTATTTACTTTCTGATCAGAAGCGGAAAGATATGCAGCTGTTCCTGCTGTCAAAAGAAAACCGGCAGTAAGAAAAAAACATACAGAAATTTTCAGATTTTTCATCTGGTGACACCACCAGCCTGTCCTTTATTCTGATTTACATATTTCTGATATGCAGCCTTGGCCTGTTCCAGAACAGTTGTACTGTCATCCCCGGTATTCATGGACTGAATCGCATAAGCACGCACCGGCATATCCAGCTGCTGTGTATCCAGCTGTCCTTCAATGATATTGGCAAAAGTTACTGTGTCAAACAGTGTTGTTGTTTTTTCTCCCGGATTTAAAATATGGTTGTAAGCGTAGGTATACACCATATTCTGTCCGATTTCCTTTTTTTCCAGCTGTGTCCAGTCATTGTTCTTTGCATAACTGAAAAGTTCTGTTTTTGCCAGGGCATTTCTGGTCCCGTCCTGAGCCGCGGTAATTACTTCACTGACAGGCACCGACACCTCCAGATACACAAACGCTTCGTTTACGCCAACATTCTTTACATATGGATCTTTTTTGATCACCTGAGTAGGAACAATCTTTGTATTCTCTTCCGGTTTCCACCCTGGTTCATCCAGTTCAATATCTACTTTACCCACTGTAAAACTGTTGGTAGTTGTTTCAAAATCTGTAAGATATGCCGCAGTTCCTCCAGCTGCCAGTGCTGCGATCATTGCTCCAAGCGCGATTCCTTTTACCATTTTTCTGTTTTTCATCATAAATTCATTCCTCCATGCAATTTTTTTTATTCTTTTTTGGGGTATATGCCAGATCAGAGATCACTGACAGACCTGCCATAATACATACGGCAGTAAATGGGATCCGGGCTTTCAGAAAATATATGATATAGCCCAGATAAGGCAGGCAAAAGACCACCCGCCCGATGATCTGCGACTTTGCCACAGGAATCGGATCTGCGTTCTTGTTGGCGTCGCCTTTTGTGATAAAGGTACCTTCTTCTTTCTTCACAACTCTGTGTGTAACAACGGTATCTTCATTATGAAATGTGATAATATCTCCCGTTTCAGGGGAATACGCTCCTTCTTTTGTAAAAACAACGGCTCCTGTTGGAATCTTCGGTTCCATGGATCCGGAATAAACCACATATGGGCGTATCCCGAAAAGACCCGGAAGGAGAAGTACCATAGCAACTATGAGCATCAAAAACAAAGCTGCATTAAATATACATCGAAACAATATTTTCATTTCTATATTCTGTTTTATATACTATTTTGACAAAGATTTCCTGCTGTGGGAAAAGAAGTTTTTTATCCCGATCGTCCGAAAGATCTGGCGGCGACCGGCCCCAAATATACTGGTCCATAAAAACCTGCTTTCTGTCTGTTTCGCAATAAAAATTGTGGATATCATATGGAACGGAACCGTTCCGAAAAGTTCGTCTTATAAAGACGCTTATAGATAAAAATAAGATCTGTTTCAGATGTTGTTATTATAAAACCGGACTGCTGATAAGTCAACGAAATTCGTCCGACAAAATTCGACCATAAATTCCGACTTTCCAGAGAATTCCAGAAAGGAACTGCCACAGTCTTTTACTCCGGCAGTTCCCGGCAATTACTGTTGCGTAAGAGAATAAATGCACTCCAGCGGAATCATCATGATCTCCTGTATTTCTTTTTTCTCCTCTTCTCTGTTTTTTCCTGTAACCGGAATTTCGATTCGAAAAGCCGGCTGATGTATTGTTTCGCCATAAAACTGTTCAGGCCTTCCCATATTTCTGCGGTCCGACTGTTTCTCATAATCCATAGAATATCGTTCCAGTTTTCCTCTTGTACATTTTTTCAGATGACGCGCCAGGCGATAGCCTTTCTGACCAGCAGAAAATCCCTGTTCCTGCCTGTAATAGATGATCTTTTTTCCTGAACTGCAAAAAACCAGAAGCCCCCTGCTTGTATATTCCTGAAAGATGCGTATCAGTGCTTTTGTCTCATTTTCACTTGCCGGCTGCTGGTGTATCTTTTTTCTGTTGCAAAAACTGGTCGGAAAATTTAAAGCCGGATCCATTCCCCTGGCATTGCACACAAATTCATCACAGGGAACATCCTGCATTTTCAGCATCTGCCGAAAGATTGGATTACGCACAGTTCCATAGCCTTTTCGGCAGATCTCATATCCATCCGGATTCACTACCGGAATAATACAAAGTCTTGTCTGATCCAGAAGTTTTCTCACCTCATAAAATTCCTGAACAGTCCATCCACACTCATAATTCCGGCAAAGTTCCACTGCTGTTTCCGCAAGCCTGTCCGACATCTGCCCATCTGTTCCGGAAAAACCAGCTATACAGAAAATACACAGATCTCCGGTTCCTATTTCAAACATGGGGATCATCCGGTCATCGTGGCTTTTTCCGATCACACGGAACTGTGTGAATTTCTGATATCTCTGAGCCGCTTCCCAGAGCAGATAATAAATATTTTCATAGTTTTTTTCCTGTACTGTTTCCATCTTTTCTTTCCCCCGATCTTTCCGTCATTTTATTATCTATGTATGCGGGAAAGCATAAAAAAAGAACCGGTATCTTAACACCGATTCCTTTTATTCACAAAACAATTCAGGATTCCGCCACCTACAATGATCACCATGGCAACCGCAACCACTCTCTTGGCGGCTTCCTGGGGCAGCTGCCCCTTTGATCCAATGGAAGCCTCATAAAAAGTCAGCGTATAATCAATTTCATGAGGTGCCCCCATGGCCAGTGTATCTGCGATCACTTCCATTTTATCATCCAACGCAGTAACCGGTATGGTAAATACGGAATTTCTGCCCTCTTCACTTTCGTTCAGGAACTTCTCTCCGCCAACGATCATGTAATCATAATTGGAACTGCTCCACTGAAGCTGTGCATACATTCTGCCATTCTTCACCAGCATCAGTGTTGGAGAAGATACACTGGCTTTTCCACTGCCGCCTTCCAGATCTACCTGTATGGAATATTCCCCATCCTCCAGATCTGTTTCTATTCCATTTTCCTTCTGCGCCGCAGCCACAGATACCGGTCCTGCCAGCATCAGTGCGAGAAACAGTACCGGCATTATCTTTATCATGTATTTCATTTCTTTTCTCTCCATTTTCCCGTCTTTTTGTATCACTATAGCACAATGCATGTTTTCTGTAAAGAACCCTTCCGCCTGTTGAAATGTTCCCTGCTTTCAAGTATAATAGAGAGAAATTTGTGTACAAACGAAAGGAATGAACAGAGATGATCGAAACTAAAAATCTCACCAAAACCTTCGACAGTTTTACTGCTGTGGATTCTCTGGATCTTCGCATAGAAACCGGCGAATTTTTTGGACTTCTTGGTCCCAATGGTGCCGGCAAAACTACTACGATCAGTCTGCTTTCCACTTTGCTTCTGCCCACTGCCGGAGAGATCCTGATCAATGGACAGACATTGGGACGCAACCGACCGGATCTGAAACGTAAGATCAGTGTGATCACACAGGAATATTCCATGCGTCAGGATATGAATATGGATGAGATCATGGAATATCAGGGACGTCTTTATTTCATGCCCAGGAAAGAAATCAAAGAAAAAACAGAAGAACTTCTGGATTTCTGCGGACTTCTTCCTTTTCGAAAACGTACGGTACGTAAGCTTTCCGGAGGAATGAAACGAAAACTCATGGTATGCCGCGCTCTTCTCACAAGTCCCGAAATTCTTCTTCTGGATGAACCTACTGCAGGAATGGATGCGCTCTCCAGGCGGCAGATGTGGAATCTTCTCCGTCAGCTCAACGGAAAAAATCTTACCATTCTTTTAACCACTCATTATATGGAGGAAGCTCAGTCTCTCTGCAACCGGGTAGCGCTTATGGATCACGGCAAGCTGGAAGAGATCAACACGCCCTCCGGTCTGATCGAAAGTCTGGGTAAATATACCGTTGACCAGGAAACTCCCGAAGGTCCCAAAAGCCACTATTTTCACAGCAGAGCTGATGCTATTGCTTTTCTGTCCTCTCTGGACGGGCAGTGTACCCTTCGTGAAACAACTCTGGAAGATGTTTTTGTAGAACGTGCAGGCAGACACCTGATGCAGCGATGATCTGCCATATATCATATTACTAATAGAATGGACGATGAATATCATGGGAATACTTACTATTTTATGGGAAAAATGGGTAGAATTTCGAAGAGATTTTTATAAGATCACACTGGCTGCCATGATCGCACCTTTAATGTATCTTATTGTTTTCGGAATGGGAATACAGACCTCTTCCCACGGGGAACCTTATCTGAACTTCCTGATCCCCGGAGTCGTTTCACTGACTACTATGAACGGAAGTTTTAATGCAATTGCCCAAAACTTAAACGTACAGCGTCTTTACGAGAAGGCATTTGACCAGGTCATGATCTCGCCAACTCCTCTGTGGCAGTTTATTGCAGGTCAGATCATCGGTGGCAGTCTCCGCGGTCTTTATGCAGGCGGGATCATTCTTCTGCTGACTATGCCCATTGGAACGGGACTGGTCTTCAATGGATGGTCTCTGCTGGTAATGTTTTTAAATGGTGCTGTATTTTCCGCAATTGGAGTTGTCGTTTCTTTCCTTGCGAAAAATCATGCGGATGTGCCCCGTTTTTCCAACTATATCATTATGCCAATGGCTTTTCTGTGTAACACATTCTTCTCTACAGAAAAGATTCCGGGATTTCTCGGCAATTTCGTGGCTGCACTTCCTTTGTCGCAGACCAGCCATCTGATCCGTACCATCGCTTCCGGCGGTGCGGTAAACTACATCAGTATTCTGATCCTGGCAGCTTATCTTGTTGCATTCAGCATTGCCGCTTCCTGGTTTATCTATAAGAAGAAAAATCTGTAACCATGCTCTGCAACTGATGGTTTCTGCTCATTGAACAAAACTTGTCAAACGGATATTCGCAATCCGTACTCGCTACTTGCTCATAACCGAATAACAATCATATATCTGACAAAAAATCACCGGCTTCTCTGAAGATTGAGAAAACGGTGATTTTTGTTATATCTTTGTTATCCTATTCCGTGATCAGATATCTTTTTTTCTTCTTCTCACAATTACATATCCGCCTGCAAGAAGTGATGCCACGGCAAGTGCTGACATCGTTCCGATCGGTGAATTATCAGCTGTGGATACTGCACTTCTGGAAGTACTTCCATTACCTCCGTTGGAGGAAGTTGCTGATGCCTCTCCTGTTACCGTTGCATCCGGATCTGTACCTGTCTGACCATCTGTTCCACCTGTGCCATCCGCACCAGGAGTTCCCGACGGAGTTAACTCTGCAGATTTGAACTGATATACCGCAGACTCGATGGTATCAAGCGGCTGCCAGTTACCATTGGTGTAAACATATTTCTGGAAGAATACATACAGATTGTAAGTATCTGCTTTTTTAATTCCCTTGGTAGAGCCGATCTTCCATGCTGTATGCTGCTGTTTGGCAGTTGGATTGGCAGCAGTGCTCCAGTAAAGTGGAACCCACTTCACATCACCCTCACCAGGATTGTCATTCGTAGTTCCTGCACCAATGACCGTAAAATCATAGAAGGTATTCGGATAGAACTGCAATGCATCATCCAGTCCCTGCACAATACTGTCTGTTACAGGTGGAGTAAATGCTCCAGGTGCATTGGTTGGTGTTGGTGTCGGAGTTGCCGGTCTTGAAGACTGAGACAGTGTAATCTTAAAGGATTTTGCTGTTTTTACAACACCATTGATCGTTGGCTGTAAATAAATATCTTTTCCCTTGGAATCTTTCGCTGTAAGGTATACTTCAATTTCTTTATCCGGAAGATTGTTAAGTTCGATATTGAATGATTTATCGGCTTTGATATTTATGCTTCCGCTTCCACCGTCTTTATCGGATCCTTTTACTTTCCAGGTGTAGTTACATACACCATCTGCGCCGATGATACAGGTAACCGTAGCGGAAGAATGATCACGCCAGCTTAATCCGGTCCAACGGAGAGATGCTTTCGTGGTAGTGGCTTCTTTCGGACGTTTGGATTCAAGCAGTTTGATCCTCTTGGATACTTCCTGTCCGTCTTTATCCACGAACCATACCAGAAGATCAATCTTGTTCTTGGAATCAAGCTTATCCAACGGAACTGAGAAATTACCGGCTTTGGAAACATCAACTTTGTTCTTTTTATCATTTTTTGCAGTTTTACCACGTACTACCCATTTATAATAGCAAGTTCCTGCTTTGGTAGTATTCAGGGTTACGGATACCTTTGTACGGCCTGACCACTTGGAACCAACGGCTTTTATAACCGGTTTGGTAACCGTAGCCGCAGTCTGTTTGATGGTCTTTTTTGCAGGCTCTGCATTTACAGATCCATCATTTGCTTTTACCCATACATAAAGATCAACTACGCTGCCTGTAAGGTTCTTAAGAGAAACGCTTGCTGTTTCTCCAGCTGCGATCGCTACGCCTTCAGTGGCGTCATCTATGGATGGAGCTGCTGCACCTTTTGCAACCCATTTATAGTAGTATGTACCAGCTTTATCTGAGGTGATCGTTGCTGTTGCGGTAGTTGAACCGTTCTCCCATGTAGAGCCTGTAATCTTAACGGTCGGTCTGTTGGAGACGAGTACTCCTGTAGTGGTATCTACTTTAAAATTCTTATCTCCCTCATAGTGTGGAGCCAGAACGCCAAGCGCTGCTTTAAAAGCTTCATCTGTGACATCTTCAGATTTTGCGATAGCAACATAATTCTCTGCCGCATTTTCTACAGAAAAACCGATCTGTGGAGACGTGATCTCTCCATTGACAACAATTTTTCCGTCTGTACCTGCAAGCACTACATTGGCTGCTGTCTGGCCGTCTGTCTTTGTATTTCCGGTGATCGTTGGCTCAGTATCTGCTGCTCCGTCACCTTTCTTTACAAGGATCATACCTGTACTGTAGACAGCTCCACCATCAGAATGATTGTTACTGATCTGACCGCCTGTGATCTGAACAGTTCCACCTTCATTAAAAATAGCTGCTCCTCTTGCAGTTGTCGTATTATTGGTAAGAGTAATGCCTGTTGTCATGGCAAATTTCGCACCGGATGCTACATGGACCAGAGAACCTGTCACCTGTGTTTCACCTTCAACGGAACCATCAACAGAGAGTGTTCCGGCTCCTTCCGCAACATCTCTCTTTGCCATGTAAAGGATACCGTTTACCTCGAAAAGATTGCCGGCATAGCTGTCCGCACGCTCAATTTTGGCATTCTCATCTTCTCCGACAATTGCAATTCCTTTATTTGCCGGAATTGTAACAGTGTTTGTAAAGGGAATCGTTCCACTGATAATAATCTTTGTAAGATCTGACTCCTGTACATTCGTCGTATCACTCAGTTCCGGAGCTTCATTGATAACTTTCTGAAGTTCTTCTTCACTTTTTACCACAGTTCCCTGCTCCGCTGTCTCCGCAGCAGCCGCCGCCTGTTCCTGTTCCAGCTGCTGCTGGGCAGCCTCGGCCTGAGCCTGTGCTTCTGCTTCTGCCTGAGCCTGCGCTTCTGCTGCTGCCTGGGCCTCAGCATCTGCTGCAGCCTGTGCCCCGGCATCTGTATCAGTCTGAGCATCCGCCTGTCCATCTGTATCTTCCTGCTGGCTGTCCGCTCCGTCTACATTTGTCTGGGCATCAAACTCTGTGCCATCTGCAGCTCCTGTATTCTCCTCTGCAGCCTGGGCCTCGGCAGCTGCTGCGCCTGTATCTTCAGCAGCAAATGCTGCGGCAGGTGCCATTCCCACTGTCATGGAACCGGCAAGCAGGACTGCAAAAAGTTGCTTTTTTTTCATTTATAAGTCCTCCTGTTCGAGTTGATCTGTCTATTCAATTCAATAATCAGAAAAAGTATAGCACACCGTCCAAAAAAAGTAAAGCGGATGCAACACTCCGCTTTACCGGGCATCCGCTTACGGACGGACCTGTCCGTTTCCGTAAATGATATATTTGGTTGTCGTCAGTGCAAGAAGTCCCATTGGTCCTCGTGCATGAAGTTTCTGAGTGCTGATTCCAATCTCTGCACCAAACCCAAATTCATTTCCATCGGTAAACCGCGTGGATGCGTTCACATAAACGGCCGCCGCATCTACCTCATCCAGGAATTTCTGAGCATGGCTGTAATCATTGGTAATGATCGCCTCTGAATGTTTTGTATTATATTTATTAATATGTGCAATGGCTTCCTCTACAGAATCCACTACTTTTACAGAAAGAATATAATCCAGATATTCTGTTCCCCAGTCTTCTTCTGTCGCAGGAACAGATTCCGGCATCAGTGCACCGGCATCTTTATCCGCACGCACTTCCACATGCTTCTCTTTCAGGCGCTCTGCCAGAACCGGAAGAAAAGCGTCCTTTACCTTGCGGTTTACAAGAAGAGATTCGCAGGCATTGCACACACCTACACGCTGTGTTTTGGCATTGATCACAATATCAGCAGCCATCTGAAGATCTGCGGTTTCATCCACATAAATATGGCAGTTGCCGGTTCCTGTCTCGATCACCGGAATCGTGCTCTGGTTTACGACCGCTTTGATCAGGCCTCGTCCTCCCCGTGGTATGAGAACGTCTACATATGCGTTCATCTTCATAAATTCTGCTGCTGTCTCCCTGGAAGTATCTTCGATCAGCTGGATCGCATTCTCAGTAATCCCGCAGGATCTCACGGCTTCACGGATACATTCCACAATCGCGGTATTGGAATGAATGGCATCACTTCCACCTTTCAGGATGACAACATTTCCGGTTTTAAAGCAAAGTCCGAACGCATCAGAAGTTACATTTGGGCGTGCCTCATAAATGATTCCGATCACGCCTAGTGGTACCCGTTTCTGTCCGATCATAAGTCCGTTGGGACGTTTTTTCATGCCGGTAACTTCTCCTATCGGATCTTCAAGACCTGTAAGCTGGCGAAGTCCGTCTGCCATTCCCTCAATACGCTCCGGTGTCAGCATCAGACGGTCAATGAGGCCCTCTGACATCTGATTTTTTCTTCCGTTTTCCACATCCAGGGCATTGGCTTTCAGAATTTCTTCTGTGTGCTCCACAAGAGCTGCTGCTGCAGCTTCAAGGGTTTTGTTTTTATCATTTGTAGAAAGATTTCGAAGAACGGTCTCTGCATCTTTTGCATTCTGTCCCAGTTTTTCAAGCATTTCATTCATTTCAAATACTCCTGCCTTTCTTTCTGTCTCTTTATTGCATTTCAGCATTTTACTGCATATCGCGATAGATCTTTTCTTCGGTAACAACAACCTGTGGCCGGATATCTGTCGGTTCTGTGGGAACTTCCGGAAGGATCTGGAAGGAAAAACCTACCGCAACTCTGCAGATTCCCGGATGTTTCTCCAGAAATCGATCATAAAAACCGCCGCCATAGCCTACACGGTCACATTTCTCATCAAATGCAACTCCCGGCATGATCATCATGGCATCTTCCCATGAAACAGTTTCTCCGTCTTCCCTTGGCTCCGGAATTCCAAAATAACCGGATTCCAGCTGTGAAAAATCCGTCAGTTTATAAAATATCATATCTTTCCCGAATACCTTCGGTACAGCCACTTCTTTGCCATCTTTCCATGCCTGCTCGATCATATAACGGGTGATCACTTCATGATTGTAATCTGCATATGCCATGATCCGCTCTGCGTTTCTGTATTCCGGAAGTTTCGTCAGTGTCTCTGTGATCACATGGCTTTTTTCCTGAATCCAGGCATCATCATGTTCTTTTCTGGCTTTAAAGATTCTTTTTCTAATTTCCTTTTTTTCTTCCATATTTTTCTCCCAGGTTGGTGATACTGCCATCCTTTTCTTTGATATCGATATTATTCAGATGTGCACGAAGGCTTCCCTTTACCGCATCCAGATACTCTTTGCGCAGCTTCGCCTGTTCTACTTTTTCCTCTTCCGTGAGGCCTACACTTTTCTGTTTATGTGCCAGTGCGTTGATTCTGTCGATCTTGATATTGTCCATCATAATAATTATTCTCCTTACAGCAGTTTCTCAATATAATCAATGAGGAAGAATTCTTCCTTCTTGTTTCCAACAAACAAAGTTCCGCAGTTCTTACCCTCCACGATCCTGTGGATATTATGGAAATCATTTCCATTGGCAATAACCATGTCCGCTCCGGCTGCTGTTGCAATGATCGCAGCGGTAAGTTTGGTTGCCATTCCACCGGTTCCCACATTGCTTCCTGTGGAAGATTTTCCAAGTTTTCTCATATTGTCATCCATATTTTCTACAATGTCAATAAACCGGGCATCAGGATTGGAATTGGGATCGTCCGTGAAAAGTCCGTCAATGTCAGACATCAGGATCAGAAGATCCGCGCCGATCAGAGCCGCAACTACAGAAGAAAGTGTATCATTATCTCCGAATTTTACCAGATTCTGGAATTCATAGGAAGAGACAGAGTCATTCTCATTTACAATAGGGATCACGCCCTCTGCCAGAAGCTGATTAAAGGTATTCTGAGCATTCCTGCGGTTGGTATTATTGACCATAGTATTCTTGGTCATCAGGATCTGCGCCACCATCTGATTGTATTCTCCAAAAAGTTTCTGATAGATAGTCATCAGTCTGGCCTGGCCAACTGCCGCACATGCCTGTTTCTTTTCAAGCTCAGCAGGTTTTCCCTTCATTCCCAGAGCTGCTGCTCCCACAGCAATGGCTCCGGAAGATACCAGAACCACATCTTTCCCCTGGTTGTGAAGATCACTGAGTTCTCTTGCAAGGATCTCCAGTTTACGAAAATCCAGTCTTCCTGTTTCTGAATGGATCAAAGATGAAGATCCGATCTTGATTACGATACGTTTCTTGTCTTTCAGACGTTCTCTGTAATTTGCATTCATGTTTCCAATTCTCCTGATACCTGTATATTCACTGCATGATCCGGCCAACCATATTATTGTCCGGATCTGCTTTTTTCTTTATATGATACGGGCTCTGATTCGCTGTATACGCTTCCCGCTTTCTATTGATATGTGACAGAATCAATCCTGTCGTTCTGTACAATCTCAACCCAGGTAGTTCCCTGATTTAAACGGATCTCCTGTTCATTTCCATCATAATAATGAGTTATTCCCCAGGGTGAATCTTTCTCCCAGCGGATATCGATGGCTTTTCCTCTGGTAATAAACTTACCTTCTCCTCCGGAAATGGCATCAATGTTCAGATATCCGTTTCCGTCGTAAGCCGGGCATGAGGAATACTGCAGGATAATATTATCGCAGGTTATCTGCTGGTTATCCAGCTGATCTACATGTTCCTTTCCGAACTGGAACCGTTTGTATTCCCCGGATGTCTCATCGTATTCATACCATGGATGGTTATCTGTGAAATTATCCAGTTTCACTGTATTAGCGGTGATCCCATCCTCCGGTACGATTTCCACCCCATCTTCCGCAAAAAGATAATGTCCCTCGTAGTCTTCTTTATATTCCTGGCTGTATCCCATGGCATCAATACCAGCCTGAAGGTGTGCAGCATCTGTATAGGCATTGTGAGGTGCCTTCCTGTCACTGGTCCGGAAAAATGCCAGTTTTCCCATCTGGATCCCGTTGAGATTGTCGATCACATGCTGTTCCAGATAAGGCAGGGCATAAGCCGCCTGTCCATAATGCGCGTAAATCGCATTGAATTCATTGGCATAAAAGAGATAATAATCGCGGCAGCTGCGTACAGACCCGATCCGTTCCAGCTGATCGTAATCTTCAAGAATTCCCATAAGACGGGTAATGTTTCCCTCTACCGGAGCTTCATACACAACTCCGGCATGATTGATCCCACTCTGCGGCGCACCGGAACTGTTGTTGCCCATCATAACGGCAACCGGCCGCCGGCGTCCGATGCTCTCGGGAACATTCTCACCGGTAAGATAGCTCTTTACCTGTGTTTCTGCCTGACTGCCTGTATTCGGCTCAAAGCCTACCAGATCCTGCTGTGCTCCGAATGCAGGGACGCTCTGAGCGACACAGATGCATGCTGTCATAATACCTGCCAGAATACCTGTCTTTTTCGTTCTCATATATTACCTCCTTTTCTTCCGGCGGAAAGATCTTCCGCTTAACTTTTTTCGCGGTTACGCTGTCTTCCGATCTGTCTTATCGATTGATACCCAGCTCTTTAAGTGCATTCGCCTGCTTGGCTTCCATGACTTTCGCCTCATCCTCTGTCATATGATCATACCCAAGAAGATGGAGCATGCTGTGGGCAACCAGAAAGCAGAATTCTCTTGTAACACTATGTCCGTACTCCTCTGCCTGGGCAAAAACTTTCGGCACTGAGATCATGATATCTCCCAGCAGGAGTTCATCACTGTCCAGATCAAAATAAGATTCATCCTCTTCCACTACAGAATAGTCTGCCGGGGTTTCGAAAGGGATCATCGGAAAAGACAATACATCGGTAGGGGCCTGGATATTCCGGAATTCTGTGTTTACTCTCTTGATCTCCTCATTATCGGTAAGAACCAGATTGACCTGTCCATCATAAGGACATTTCTCCATTTCCAGAACCTTATCCGCAACCTGGGATGCAAGGGCAGCATAATCGATCCCGAGCTCCTGGTCTGTTTCATATTCGATATTTATGGTCATCTTCTGTACTCCTTATTCTTCACAGCATACCTGTCATCTTTCCGGGATTTGGCAGGTTTCTGTTTTTTCTCATAATCATCGTAGGCCTGCACGATCTGCTGTACAAGGGGATGACGTACAACATCCTTGCTGGTCAGCTGGCAGAACCCGATATCATCAATCTTCTTCAAAACCTTCATGGCCACATCAAGGCCTGATGTGGCATCTTTCGGAAGGTCTTTCTGGGAAGCATCGCCTGTGATGATAACCTTGGACCCAAAACCGATTCGTGTCAGGAACATCTTCATCTGTGCAGGAGTGGTATTCTGTGCTTCATCCAGAATGATAAATGCATTATCCAGAGTACGACCTCGCATATAGGCAAGAGGAGCAACCTCGATCAGGCCTTTTTCCATATTTTTTGCAAAGCTGTCTGCCCCCATGATCTGATAAAGTGCATCATACAGGGGACGAAGATACGGATCGACCTTACTCTGGAGATCTCCCGGAAGAAATCCCAGTTTCTCGCCGGCTTCAATGGCAGGTCTGGTAAGAATAATCCTGGAAACTTCTTCATTGCGGAATGCGGTTACTGCCATAGCCATGGCAAGATATGTCTTACCGGTTCCTGCAGGCCCCACTCCAAATACGATCATCTTCTTACGGATCTGTTCCACATAATCCTTCTGTCCAAGTGTCTTGGGTTTAATGGGTCTTCCCTGTATGGTATTACAGATAAAGTCCTTGTCGATTTCCTCCATCACGGAACCGATCTTCTCCATGGCAAGAGAAAGTGCATAATTCACATTCTGCTGTGTGATGGTATTGCCTCTGCCCGCAAGGGTATTCAGTTCCTCCACGATCGCCTTCGCCTGTGTAGCTCCCTCCTGGCTTCCCAGGATTTTAAGAGAACCATCCCGGAAGATCATGGTTACGTTCAGAGTTCTTTCGATCAGCTTCAGATGCTCGTCAAACTGTCCGAAAATATTCGCCTGGCGGTCTGCCGGCACATCCACATATAATTCGATAATGCTGCTAGCCATCCTCTGGTGTCCTTTCTTTCGGCTGCGTCTTTCTTTCTGTAGGGCCTTCCTTTCCTGTCTTTTCTATGACAGTAAGAGAACCTCTGCTGACGCAGTCCTGATGTTTTATTTCTATTTTAACATTATTTTCAGATATTTGAACCCCTTTTTCTATTAATTTTTCTTCATAAATATAAAGCCTCTGAATGGCCTGTTTTTTTGCGGCCTTTTCTGTCAGTTTTTCTTTTCTGATCTCATATTTTCTGGTGGTGATGATTCCCGCGGAAATGGGGAGTCGAAAATTTTCAGAAGGTACAAACGGATATTCACAGATCAGACGATCCTCATTCTTCTTCGCAGCAGGAGACAGATCCAGGATCCAGTTTTTATTTCGGATAAAAAAACTCCGTTTTTCTTTTTCCCTGTAAACTTTTTTCTCTATAGTAAGTGGAAATGTATCATAATAATCAATGGTATAGCGTACATAAACATCTGCATCTGCCTGAACATACTCATAACGGACTACCTCCTGACTGTCATCTGTAATGTTGACAATACCGGAAATCAGTTCCTGTCCCTTTTTTACTTCTTCACCACTCTTGATCAGGGGAGTGCCCTGTCGTGTGACCACAGACTCTACAATTCCATCCACAGTTGAAAAAAGGCTGCAGGCAGCTTTTGATGTTTCTTCAGATAATTTCGTATCTCCTTCCCGGATTTCAAAACTCAGCCTGGTCCCGGAAAGTTTTGCCGATACCCAGGTAATTTCCGGAAACTCCCGCCGCATCTCTTCTGCCAGTGCATTGCAGTGGATCTTCTTTTTGGATACTCCACAACAGATGCCTTTCTCTTCCAGAAAGTCTACCAGCTGTGGCGTAGGATTTAAAATATTCCCCTCTATATGAATGTTCCAGACCCTTCCGGACAGAAAAAAAAGGACTCCGATCACCGTCAGAACTCCTGCCGGCAGGAGTTTATTCCGTCTGCACGCCAGCAGAAAAAAAACAGGTCCTCTTTTTTTCAGGATATGAATATGTACACCCGTTTTCCTCCGAAGAGGACCGATCAGAAAAAAATCTTTCACCCGCATTGTCAGCAGAAGTTCTTTTTCTCCTGTCTGAACGATTCTCCTGAACATTATCCCACGGCTTTTGCACAGATTCAGGAACCGTTCACGCTGTTCGCCTGTAACGGACAGTCTTACAAAACCAGGAATCATTTTTTCTTTCCCTCCTCAAGCAGAATGCTTTCGATCCGTCCGCAGACACACATTTCAAATGCTGTATAACAGGAAATTTCCAGGCGTTTTCCATGGATCACAAGTCTGCCGGACGGAGTCAGAATTATGATCTCCTCTCTTGTATAGCGCTGAAGATTCCTGTAATTTTCAACGATCGCCCGGCGTTTTCCGGTAAGGATCACCTGTGTTTCACGAAACGCCGGTTCCACCGGCAGATCCAGAAACTCCGACATTTTTTTCATAAAAAAATCCTCCGGCATTTATCATTAATCTATGCCAGAGAATTTCTTCATATGTATTATTTGCGGATCAGAACCATGGAAAACCAGAGAATGGTATTTCCCCCCAGATTATATTCCATCTGTTCCCGTTCCACGATCTCATTTACCACGACACCATAGCTTTCCAGACAGGGATGCATATGTTCCGGAAAACGGCAGGGTTTTCCATCCAGATACGCACATCGTTTACAGTAATCACAGGATTCCGTGGAAAGAGTAAAGGTCTCATATCCTTCTCCCTCCAGAAAATCCCGGACTTTTTCTGTAAGATCTTCGTGTGCCATTCGTGTGGAAAGCATCTCTTCCATATTCATCATGTCCGATACTTCCGCCACACTGGAAAAAAAGATTGCCTGGGGAAAACTGTGAATCTTTTTCTCACATTCCGGAAGTTCTCCTACTGCCGGGGGACAGGCCCAGGTGCTGCCATAGCGCTCACATTCCTGTTTGCAGATTGTCCGTACACGTTCCTGCACTTTGATATCAGCTGTGTCCAGCAGACGATACTCAAAAATCGGATACTGGGCAATAAAATCTTCAAATTTTTCTTTTATATCCATACTTACAAAATCTCCTGTTCTCCAAAAAGGCTCATAACTGCCGCCTCATAGTCACCCAAATGCTGGGATTTTTTGATCTTTTTGAGGTATTTTGCGTAATTGGTAAATCCCGGTGCCATATAGCTCCACAGTTCTTTCATACGAAAAAGCACATTTCGTTCTCCGGAAAGGTACTCCTGATACTCCCGATAAAGACAGTCATGGAACTGGCGCATTTTCTGCTTATACTGAGACTGACGGTCTTCTTTTTTCATTCTGGTTCCGCACATAATTTCATCCAGAAGGTAAGGCCTTGCAATGATCCCCCGTCCGTACATGAAGCTGTCCGCATCCGGAAATTTTTCCTGGATTTCCTGATAAGCTTCCACGGAAAAAATATCTCCGTTGTAGCCCAGCGGAACTTTGATTTTTTTCCGCGCCTCTTCGTATAATCCATACCGCGGAGTTCCCTTATAATGGTCCTTCAGAAGGCGTGGATGGATGATCAGCTCCTTTATTGGATATTTGCTGTAAATTTCAAGAAGTCTTTCCCAGTCTTCCTCGTAATCGGTGCCCACGCGCGTCTTAATGGAAATCTCCATCCCTGTGTTAGCAAAGATCTCGTCCAGAAAACGTTCAAGCTTTTCCGGTTCTCCCAAAAATCCGGCCCCTTTTCCCTTGGCTGTTACGGTTCCTGAAGGACATCCAAGATTTAAGTTCACTTCTTTATGGCCATATTCATCCCGAAAAATATGTGCGGTTTTGACAAAGTCTTCCGCATTATTGGTCAGGATCTGGGGAACCACCGGAAGCTTTCCGTTTGTGTCAGGGGACACTTCTTTAATTTCCTTGCTGCTGAGTCTCTTGTTTGGCTTGGCGGTAATAAAGGGGGTAAAATATTTATCCATGGGATAAAAGCATTCATGATATGCATTGCGGTAAACCCAGTTGGTAACACCTTCCATGGGTGCCATATAATTCTTCATTACCGTTCCTCCTTCATACGGAAATAAATCTGTTTCCTTCCGCCACTGCCGGTAGGAATCCTGCCGGTTTCATAACTGCCCAGGGATTTGATAAACGGAGTCAGCTTGGAATACCCGTAATTACGCACATCAAAATCCGGAAGACGTTTTCCCAGCTGATCGCCCAGCTGTCCGGAAGACAGCCAGCCTTCCTCGTCAGAAAATTTCTCGATGATGGCATTAATGGTTTTCCGTACTTTTTTTAAGTCTTTATTTTTCTTTGAACCGGAACTGTTCTGTTTGTTATTACTGCTTTCTGCTTTCTTTGCCTCCGCCGCAGTTTCCAGATCTTCTTTTTTCTCTTCTTCCTGCTGATTGCGGTAAAGGAGATCCAGATATTTAAACTGATTACATGCGGAAATAAAAGGTTTGGGCGTCTTTTCCTCGCCCATACCCAGCACCAGCATTCCGGATTCCCGGAGTCTTGCTGCCAGTCTGGTAAAGTCACTGTCCGAAGAAACAATACAATATCCATCCACATTTCCGGAATAGAGAATATCCATGGCATCAATGATCATGGCCGAATCCGTGGCATTTTTTCCCGTAGTATAGCTGTACTGCTGAATGGGAATAATAGAATCCTCCAGAAGAACATTTTTCCAGGAAGAAAGCCTGGCACTGGTCCAGTCTCCATAGATTCGTTTATAGGTAGCGATACCAATGTTCGCCACTTCATCCACAATGATCTTGATATATTTGTCTGATACATTATCTGCATCGATCAGTATTGCAATTCTTAATTCATTGTCCATAAATCCAACCTTTTCTTTGTCAAGCGGATAAAAGCATCCGCATTCGGTTAATCTGTGCCGTCTCCGCCCCGGCGTCTTTTAAGAACAGTATAACTGAAATTTCCTCAGTGTTCCAGCATGATCTTAAGGATTTCCCGGTCTGTTTCTTTCATTCCGTCTTTTCCGATCTGTCCCACACAGCTGATGGTTTCTGCTGTTTCTTCCTGAAGAATTCCCGTATAAGGAGCATAAGACTGACCGTTCATGGCAAGATGATGAGCAAGAAACGCCGCATCCAGACTGGCCGCGATCTTGGCAGCACAGGAGATCTTTGCTCCATCGCAGATGATTCCCGGAATGTTCGCCAGAGTATTTTCGATAGTCTTTTTGATCTGGGAAATACTTCCCCCTACCATATAGGTGATGGCTGCTCCTGCCGCACAGGATGCAGACACCGCACCACAGAATGCCGATAGTTTGCCAATATAATATTTCTGATACACAGTAAGAAGATTGGAAAATACAAGCGCCCGGTACAGACTATAGTCCGGCAGCTCCATTTCCCTCGCATAAACGATCAGTGGAACGGAACAGGCAATTCCCTGATTTCCGCTTCCGGAGTTAATGACAACCGGCATGTCACATCCGCCCATACGCGCCTCGGAAGCCGCCGCAGTAAGGCTTCGCATTCTGGTAAGCATATCATGGGAATAGTTTTCGCGGATCACACGTCCGATCCCAAGTCCGTATTTTCCGGTCATTCCCTCATGGGCAATGGCCATGTTGCTTTTGATCTGGGTATCCAGAAGAGTTTTTACATCAGAAAGTTCTACGGTATCTGCAAACTCCCGGATATCTTCCAGATTTAAAAGACTGCGGTCTGCCGCCTCTTTTTCTTCCAGTGCCTGATCCGCATCCAGCAGAATTTCTCCGTTTTTTTCAATTCTGGTCACATTAATGTGATCGTATTTGATCTCCAGACAGACAGTATCTTCTCCTGCACACATTTCAATTACAATATGAAGTACAACCGGGGTGTCCAGAAGTTCCACTTTACAGATATCCGCATCCAGAAGTTCCCGGCAACGTTTTCTTCCCTCGTCTGTTACTTTTGAGAGAACCTCCATATCAAGCGATGCATCGCCTGCCACCGCACCAAGAACCACTCCTGCGGGAATCCCCTTTAATCCTCCGGAGTTTGGAATGATGACACAGCGCACATTCTTTATAATATTTCCGGAGCATTTTGCCACAATATGCTCCGGTTCTCTTCCAAGAACTTCTCTTGCCCTTGCCGCACCGTAAGCCAGAGCAATCGGCTCCGTGCAGCCCATGGCAGGAACCATTTCTTCCCTCAGAATGGCCAGATAATTATCATATATATTTTTTTCCACCTTTTTCTTTTCCCTTCTCATATTGTCTGAAATTCCTGATATCAGTATTTATGGCAGGCCACCAGATGTCCTGGCTCTGCTTCCCGAAGCAGTGGAACTTCCTGTCTGCATCGCTCTTCACACCACGGGCAGCGGTTATGGAACCGGCATCCACCAATGGAGCGGGACTGTACGCCGGTATCTGTCACAATCTGGTCCAGCGTTTTTACTCTCGGGTCCGGTACCGGAATGGAAGAGATCAGCATTTTTGTATAAGGATGCAGAGGATTGGAATAGAGCTTGTCCGCATCTGCGATTTCCATAAGATTTCCCAGATAGAGAACTCCGATCTCATCGCAGATTTTCTGTACCACCTGCAGCTGATGGCTGATAAACAGGTAAGTAAGTCCGTATTTTTCCTGAAGATCCTGAAGCATCTGAACGATCTGCGCCTGGAGAGAAACGTCCAGTGCGGAAATGGGCTCATCGCAGACCACAAACTCCGGCTGTACGGAAAGTGCCCTAGCAATGGAAATTCTCTGTCTCTGTCCACCAGAAAACTCATGAGGATATTTCAGAAGATCCTGCTCTTTAAGGCCAACAACCCGGATCAGTTCTTTTGCACGTTCTTTCCGCTCTTTTGGCGTATACAGTTTATGGATTTCCATAGGCTCGCAGATAATATCCTGCACGGTATGGCTTGGATCTAGGGATGAATACGGGTCCTGAAAAACAGACTGCATTTTTTTGCGGTATGGAAGAAGCTCTTTTTCTCCCATGGCTCCAATCTCCGTTCCTCCGTAAAAGATCTCCCCTCCTGTAGGCTTATGATAGCGGAGGATTGCTTTTCCGATGGTAGACTTTCCGCTTCCGGACTCTCCTACCAGACCAAAAGTTTTTCCCTTTTCAATGGAAAAGCTTACCTGATCTACGGCTTTCAGGATACCCGGCTTAAAAGACAGAAGTTTCGGAGATTTCTGTTTAAAATATACTTTCAGATCTTTTACTTCAATTAAAGAATTGCTCATTTTTCCTCCTCCCTTCTGTGACAGAGAATCTTATGTTCCTCCGAAGATTCATAATATTTCGGAAGACAGGCCTCGCAGGTTTTATCCGCATATTTGCAGCGATTCAGAAACGGACATAAATTTCCGCTTCCATCAGAAAGATCTCTTTCCAGAAACTGTTCAAAAGTTCCTCCCACACGTGGCATACTTGCGATCAGTGCCTGGGTATACGGATGGCCCGGATTAAGAAAAATCTCCTCTACCGTTCCCTCTTCCACCACGTAACCCCCGCACATAACAGCTACTCTCTTACAGGTCTGTGCCACAACGCCCAGATCATGGGTGATCAGAATGATACTCATATTATTTTTTTTCTGAAGTTCCAGAAGAAGATGAAGGATCTGTGCCTGAATGGTTACATCCAGAGCTGTCGTAGGCTCATCGGCAATAAGAACTTTCGGATTGCTGCTCATGGCCATGGCGATCATTACACGCTGGCGCATACCACCGGAAAGCTCATGGGGATAACTACGCATGGCTTTTTCCGGATCTGTGATCCCTACTGCTGTCAGCAGCTCAAGCACCCGGGCCTTTGCCTCTTTTTTTGTCATGGAAGTATGGCGGCGGATCAGCTCCACCATCTTGTTTCCTACGGTATAGACCGGATTCAGTGCAGAAAGAGAATCCTGAAAAATCATGGCAATCTCACCACCACGGATTTCCCGGAGCTCTGCCTCACTTTTTTTCAGAATATCCTCACCCTGAAAAAGGATTTCTCCTCCCATAATCCTGCAGTTGGACGGGCCAAGACGGAGAATGGATTTCGTTGTTACACTTTTTCCACTTCCGGATTCACCTACAATTCCGAAAAAATCTCCCTCTTCAATGGCAAACCCGGCATCTTTTACTGCCTGTGTTTCTCCAAGATCCGTAAAGAAAGACACTTTCAGATCTTTTACTTCCAGTAATTTTTCCATTTGTGCATGTCCTCCTTACTTGGGCTCAAATACTTTTCTCAACACTTCTCCCAGATAGTTGAAACTGATAACCGTGATCAGGATCAGAATACCCGGAAAGATGGCAAGGTACGGAGCCTGCTGGATATAACGCTGTGCATTGCTGAGCATGCTTCCCCAGGAAGCTGTGGGCGGCTGGATGCCCAGGCCGAAAAAGCTCAGTGCGGACTCCATCAGGATCGCGTTTGCAATATTCATAGTTGCGGCAACAATAATGGTCGGCATGATATTCGGAAGAATATGATGCACAATTGTAGAAAGCTTTTTCTGTCCGGAAATCTTTGCATAGATAACATATTCTCTCTCATTCAGGGAAATCGTCTCACCGCGGACGATCCTGGCAATGTTCATCCAGGTCAGAAATCCAATGATCAGGACAATATTCTGTAAACCCGGTTTCAGAAAAGCGTTCATAACGATCATGATCAGGAATGTAGGAAGGCTCATCAGTGCATCTACCAGACGCATCAGTACCGCATCCACGGTTCCTCCTACAAATCCACTGATGGAGCCCACAATCACTCCAAGAGCTGTAGAAAGGATCATGGACAGAAATCCAACCAGAAGAGAAGCTCTTCCGCCATAAATACAACGTGCCAAATAATCCCTTCCCATATCGTCGGTTCCAAAGAGATGTGACATAGAAGGGGCATTCAGTCTCTCTGTAGCGCTGATGGCATTGGGGTCCACCGGATACAGAAAGGCAAAAATAGAGATCAGTGCCAGAAGAAGGATAGCCACTGCTCCTGCAACTGCCAATTTATTTGTCTTAAAACCAAGTTTAATGTTTTTCCAGATATTTTCTCTCATGACCCTTCACCTCCTAACATCCGGCCTTGCGGATTCTCGGATCAAAGACAGCGTACAGAACATCTGCCAAAAGATTTCCGAGCACCACAAGAAGTGCTGTAAACATGGTAATGCCCATGATCAGGGGATAGTCATACTGCATAACGGCAGTAACCGCCAGCTGTCCGATTCCCGGCCATGCAAAAACCTGCTCTGTAATAATGGCTCCGGAAACCAGTGACTGCAAACTCATTCCAAGAACTGTGATCATGGGAAGCATGGCATTTTTCAGTACATGGCGGAACAGAATCCCGGACTCTTTCATTCCATAGGCTTTCTGCACCATAACATAATCTGAGGACATCTCCGTAATGGTACTGCTTCTCAGATACCGGATATACTGGGATGCATTGGCAAAAGTCAGCACCGCACAGGGCATCACCATGTGAAGCACCAGATCTCCAAAAGAGCGGTCCCCGTCTGAATGCATACCAATACTTGGAAGGATATGAAGATGCACACTGAACAGGTAGATCAGCATGATACCGAACCAGAAAGTGGGGATGGAAATTCCCACATAGCAGAAAAGACTGGTGATTTTATCCAGAATTCCGTTCTTATTCTTACCGGAATACAATCCCAACACAATGGCAATGAGAAATCCCAGTAACATACTGGTTCCCATCAGGATCACTGTTGCGGGAAGACGCTCCAGCATCTGTGTCAGTACCGGACGGTTATTCATCAGGGAATTTCCGAAATTCCCGTGAAAAATCCTTCCCAGCCACAGAAAATACTGTTCATAAAGAGGCTTGGTAAGACCCAGGCTTTCCCTTAAATTCTGAATGTATTCTTCACTCATATTCGGCTCCACATAAGTCAGGACCGGATCTCCGGGCGCTGCTTTTGTCAGTGCAAAACAGAGAACGGAGACAATAAACAGTGTCAGAATACACTGCACCAGACGGTTTGCGATTTTCTTCAAAATGTACCTCCTTTATTTTCCCCGAAAACAGGAAATCGGCTGGCGCGAAAAACGCGTCAGCCACTTCCTTTCCGTGATTATCTTTTATAAATTTGTGTTTTATTTCTCCAGTGTGTAGATCTTCGAATAATCATAATAAATCGTCTTTAACAGACATTCATCAAATCCGCCGAAATCTTTATTTACCGCATAGAATCCATTGGAATACGCAATCGGATAAATATACATATTATCGTTGATAGTATTCTGAATTTCTTTATATATGTCGCTGCGCTCTGTCTCATCCGCTATACTGTTTCCTTTTTCCCACAGTGCATCCAGATCCGTATCTTTGATTCTGGAGTAGTTGGAACGGCTGTCGGAAGAGCACATATCCGCATAAAGACTCGGTTCCTCACCTAAAGTATAAAAGCTTAATACCAGGTCATAATCTGTACATTCCGGATCCTTGGTTTTATTCTTGAATGTTGATTCGTCTGTCGGAACAAGATTTACCGTGATTCCCACATTTGCAAGTGCAGACTGTACATACAGGGCCTCACTCTCCATAGTCTTGTCTGTGGAGATATACATCAGATTCAGAGAAAGAGATGTCTTTCCTGCTTCGGAAAGAAGCTGCTGTGCCTTGGCCGGATCATTGTCATAGGTATTGTCCGGTTTTGCATAATAAAGAGTATCCGGTGTAAACAGGGAATCCGCCGGTTCTGCATAATCTTCGGAAATGAATGCAAACTGACAGAATTCCTCTTTATTCAGTGCGTATGCAATAGCCTGACGTACCTTTACATCCTGAAGATCTTCATTCAGCTCATTCATGAACATGGCATTAACACGTCCGGAATTGTAGGTATTGATATTTACGTTGTCGTATGCACTGACTGTATCGTAATCATCCGCGCTGATCAGACGTGCATCCAGATCACCGCTTGCAAGTGCCGCATTGGCGGAACTGGAATCTTTAACGATCTTGAAAGTGATGGAATCCAGATTTACATCTTCATAATAATCATCGAATTTTGTTACTTTAAGGTACTCACCGGATTTGTACTCTTCGAACTTAAACGGTCCGTTTCCTACCGGCTCATTGTTCAGATCGCTCTCTCCGATATTCTCCACACCTTCATAAATGTGTTTCGGAATACAGTAAACCTGGCTTAAACCGCCAAGAAATCCTGCGGAAGAAGATCCAAGGGAAAGTTTTACAGTAAGATCATCAATTTTTTCTGCCTCTACCGCCTTATCATTCACATATCCGTAAGAAGAATATGGCACATTCTGTTTCTCATCTACCAGAACCTGCATGGTAAATACCACATCATCAGCAGTAAGCGGCTCACCGTCATGCCATTTCAGTCCGTCCTTCAGCTTCAGAGTAAACTCGCTGGCATCCTCATTGGCTGTCACGCTCTCACAAAGTCCGTTTCCGTAATACATCTCTCCGTTCACGATCTCAAAAAACGGGCTGTACAGTGCCTGCATCATATCAAAACTTGTCTGATCCACAACATACAGTGGATTGATATTCTGAGGATCTGTGGTTTCTGCAATTGTAATATTACCGCCGGCAGCCTTGGCTCCTTCGGTGTTCTCTGCCGCAAATACTGCTGTTCCTGCCATAACAGTCGTTCCTGCTACTGCAGCTGCCAGAAGCGCTGCCAGTACTTTTTTTCTCATCTCTTTGTTCCTCCTCTGGCTCAGCGGGTATTCCCGTTTTCCCACTGAGTTACTATGATATATGTACGATGGTACTATATCCTCATATTTTTGTCAAGCCTATCCTGAAATTCTATCCGGAATTTCCCTTTCGCACATAAAACCTTATCTTTTATTCTACCTACAGGCAAGACAGGCGTCAAGAAATATTTGTCATGGTTTTGATCCAGTGCCCGTAATTGCATTTCAGAAATGCAGGTACACACTTAAAGATCTGATCTGCATTGAGGCAGCACACAACGATGGCCGGTGATGCTTTGACCACAAATGCCATGAACATGGATAACGGGATCACAATCGCCCAGGTACTGATCAGATCCACCTTCATGGAATAGGCAATACTGCCACTTCCCCGAATAATGCCTCCATTGGTAGGCATCTGATAAGACATTCCCACCATCACCACGCTTAAGATAATAAGAAATGTATTCGCCATTTCTCTGGTTTCCGGAGAAAGCTGGTAAAGGCTTAAGACCGGAATACGGATAAAGAAAAGCAGCACGCCGCAGATAATTCCCATGAATACAAAAAGTTTCTGAAGTTTCTTGGAATAGAGTTTTGCAAGCTTCAGATCTCCGGAACCTATCGTTTTTCCCATGGTGACCGATGCTGCAGTTAATTATCAGAGTCATGACAGAAAGCCCGAAAGCGATCCCCGCGATTTCCACACAGCGCAGCGTAGCCAACAAAATCTGTGTCACTGCAAAAAAAAAGTAGGTAAAACGGATGATCGCAAGATAGGAAAGACCGGCTTCAATAATTGTCTGGTCTGTTGTAAAAAGCCCCAGCAGCTGACGTGGAAAAAAGCTTGCCAGAAAAAACAGGATGAGAGCAATAAAAATGCCTGTGCGCATGGCCCAGGCACTGATCTTTCTCACCGGTTCTGTCTCTTTCTTTCCCCAGTACTGACTTCCGAATATGACAAGTCCGTCTCCCAGCGCCATGAGCAGCTGCTGAAAGACGAACTATACCTGATTTACAGTGGTTACTCCGGATAATGCAGTCTCGCTGAATGCACCAAGCATAATGTTGTCAGCAAGGTTGACACTTAAAGTTACTACATTCTGCAAAACCAGCATGGAGCATAATTTCAGAAAATTACGGTAAAAATTCTTCATCAGTCTTTTACAATGGCAATAATATCATCGGCATTGATGACCAGATATTTCTCACCTTCGTATTTGATCTCAGTTCCTGTGTATTTTCCGTAGATTACACGGTCGCCGGGTTTTACCTGTATCGGAACTTCTTTCCCGTCTACGATCCTACCGGAACCAACAGCAATAACTTCTGCCTGCTGTGTCTTCTCTTTGGAGCTGTCCGGAAGAACAATACCGGATGCTGTCTTATCCTCTGTCTCAAAATATTTCACGATTACTCTGTCTGCAACTGGTTTTAATGCCATGTTTATTTCCTTCTTTCTGTATTTATTAGCACTCTTTTAATACGAGTGCTACTCTTTTCTTATCATACTACAAATCCGGAAATTGTCAAGATATTTACCGCAATCCACACAGTTTCATCAGGATCCTATCGTTTTTATTCTTTGTCGCTGATTTCTATAGGTTCTGTCTCATAAATAAATTTCACACTGCCCTCCATATCGTCTGAACGCTGTGTAAAACTGTCATAGGAAACATCTTCCGCCTTCAGAGCTTTAAAACGGTCAATAACATTCTTCAGATCTTTGTTCACACCGTCATCCAGTTTTTTCACACCTTCTTTATAGAACTTTGTCTGTCCGTCACTTAAAGTCTTTGCACCTTCACTCAGCTTGCTGATTCCTTCCTGCACCTGACCGCTTGCATCTTTCAGCTTATCCGCGCCGTCAGACAAAGTTCCCACTCCAGATGACAGTGTCTGCATTCCGCTCTTCAAAGCCTGAGTTCCGGACGCAAGACTTCCGGCACCAGATGCAAGCTGGCTGGCACCATCGTTCAGTTGTTTTCCTGACGAAACAAGCTGATCCGCTCCCGATGTCAGAGTACTGCTGTTTGAAGAAAGTGCCAGAACGCCGCTCTGAAGCTGTGCAAGGGCTTCTTCAATCTGTTTACTTCCTGCTGTCAGTGTTTTTCCTGTCTTTTCCAGAGAGGAAGCTCCATTTATCAGCGAATCTGCGGTTTTATTTTTTTTGCCCTGCAGATCGGTAATTCCTGAATTCACAGCATTTCCCAGTGTATCCAGCGTATCTGCGTTCTTTTCGAACTGCTCTCCTGCTGCCGAAAGATTACTCTGATAGCCAGACTGAATTTTCTTATTTTTCTGAGACAGTGTATCTGCCGTATCTTTTAATGTACTGATCTCTGTCTGAATTCCCGGAAGCTGCTTTCCAAGATCCGAAAGGGCATTATCCATAGTTTTTACCGTATCAGAAAGCTGTTTTCCAAGATCATCCAGTGAACTTCCGGTATTTTTAAGCTTCTGGCCATCTCCTGCCAGATCCTGTACCTCCTGTTCAAGTTTATTGACCGCATCATGAAGCTCTGTGATCGCCCCTCCTGTTGAATCCACGGTATCTGCCAGTGCATTCAGACTCTGAACAGCACCCTGCGTTTTCTGTGCGGCAGTACTTGTGGAAGATGCAGTACTTTTCAATGTATCTGCTGCATTTTTTAATGGTGAAGTATCTGACGGCTGTCCTTTCAGAGAGGAAGTATCAATTCCGTCCGCACTGCTTCTGGCGGCCTGGACTGCTTCAAGTGCAGCCTGCACCGCCGCCCTGGTTCCCTCATCCATGGTACTGTAATCAATCCCGGAAAGCGAAGACTCCGTCATAGGAAAAAGTCACTGGAAGATCTTTCTCTGTTTTTCCTTCATAATGAATATCTCTTCCATCTGTTTCCCAGGTAAGCGTTTTTCCATCCTGGGTAAAACCTTCATCACCTTTTGTATTTTTGATATCACTTAAATCTGAAATATCCGTGATTGTCGAATCAGATAATGTCTTTGCGTTTTTAAGCCATTCTGACACGGTAATCTCTTTTATTGTCCCGTCTGCCTCTGTATTAACATAAACAGTTTCTTCCTTGCGGATACTGTTATCTGCATCTGTCTGCTCCGTGGCACCTGTGATCGTACCTGCTCCCAGTAATACAGACATACCCGCGGCCAATACTGCAGCTGATCTTCGTTTTCTGTTTTTCATACCGAATAACTCCCTCTGCCATGATATTAGTTAATTATCTATAACTTTGTTATACAATAACGAGTTAGTTTCGTCAATCTTTTTTGTCAATTTTTACTTTTTCTGTAGAAATTCAGATATAAAACAGCCTTCCACAGATAGCTGTGAAAGGCCGCTCTCTCATTCTTATTTATGATATGGCTCTCCGTTGATGATCCGGTAACTGCGGTAGATCTGTTCCAGAAGGATCACACGCATCAGCTGATGTGGAAAAGTCATCTTCGAAAAACTCAGCGCATAATCTGATCTCGCAAGAACTTCTTTTCCAAGGCCGATGGAACCTCCGATCACAAACTGGATATGGCTGACTCCACGGATGCCGAGGGTATTGATCTTTTTTGCAAACTTCTCCGAAGTAAGCTGTTCCCCGGCAATCTCCAATGTGATCACAAAAGCATCATCACGGATATATTTCAGAAGGCGTTCTCCTTCTTTTTTACGGATAGCCTCCTCCACTGTTTCACTTGCATTATCCGGTGTCTTCTCATCGGATACTTCTATGATCTCCAACTTACAGTAACGGCCAAGGCGCTTGGAATACTCTGCGATCGCATCTCTTAAATATTTCTCTTTTATCTTTCCTACTGTCAGGATACTGATCTTCATCCGCCGTTCTCCTCCAGATAATTTTCAAATTCTTCTGCTGACATAAGAACCTTTCTGGGTTTCGTTCCTTCTTCCGGTCCCACGACACCGGCATCGCAAAGCTGATCCATGATTCTTGCCGCACGATTAAAGCCGATCTTAAACATACGCTGGAGCATACCGATAGAAGCTTTTTCTTTCTCAATAATAAACTTGCCTGCTTCTGTAAAATACACATCCCGGTCGCCGCCGCCTGCTCCTCCGGGAGCACTGGCTGTGTTCACCTGTTTTTCAATTGCAGTATCATAAACTGCACCCTGATTTTTGTCAGAGACATATTCCACAACAGCGCTGACTTCTTCGTCGGAAACAAAAGCGCCCTGCAGTCTGGCCGGCTTCTGATATCCCTGAGGATAAAACAGCATATCGCCCTTTCCAAGAAGTTTTTCTGCACCATTCATATCCAGAATGGTTCTGGAATCCACACCGGAAGATACCGAAAATGCGATCCTTGACGGCATATTAGCCTTGATAAGTCCTGTAATAACATTAACAGACGGTCTCTGAGTCGCAATGATCAGATGGATTCCCGCCGCACGTGCAAGCTGAGCCAGACGGCAGATCGCATCCTCAACCTCTCCGGGTGCAACCATCATAAGATCTGCAAGCTCGTCCACGATGATCACGATCTGTGGCATTTTTTCCGGAGCTTTCTCGCCTTCCGGCACTCGCATATTGGCAACTTTCTTGTTATATTCACCCAGATTACGTACTCCATATTCCGCAAAAGCATTGTAACGGCTGGTCATCTCGGAAACGGCCCAGTTCAATGCGCCTGCAGCTTTCTTCGGATCTGTGACAACCGGAATGAACAGATGTGGGATTCCATTGTATACACTCAGCTCTACCACCTTCGGATCGATCATGATCAAACGCACTTCATCCGGCGTTGCCTTGTAAAGAATGCTGATGATCAGGGTATTGATACATACCGATTTACCGGAACCCGTAGCTCCCGCGATCAGAAGATGCGGCATCTTGGCAATATCCGCTACAACCGGTTTACCGGCAATATCCTTACCTGCTGCAAAGGAAAGTTTGGATTTTGCATTTTTGAATTCGTCGGACTGCAGAAGATCCCGAAGCATAACCGGACTGTTTTCTTTATTTGGGACTTCGATTCCCACAGCCGCTTTTCCCGGAATCGGCGCTTCAATACGGATATCCGGCGTTGCCAGGTTCAGTTTAATATCATCGGAAAGTCCGACGATCTTGCTGACTTTCACACCCATTTCCGGCTGAAGTTCATAGCGGGTTACCGTAGGTCCGCAGCTGACATTGGTAATTGTTACATTTACTCCGAAATTATGAAGTGTCTCCTGAAGTTTCTGGGCTGTTTTTCTTAAATGCGCATCAGAATCCCCCTGGGCTTTTCCATCTCCACGTTTCAGCAGTTTCAGAGGCGGATACTGATATGGTTTTTTCTCCGGTATTTCCGTGCTGCTGATCTCATGCTGGATATTTTTAATTCCATGCTCAATCTCCGCCTGGGAAGATTTCGGATTTCTGGTGGACGAATGAGAAATCCTCTCTGTTTCTTCCGGCTGCGCTGCTGTCTCATCGTCGATATCCGGAACGGATGTCTTTTCTGTTTTTGCTGACGATTTTCCGGTCCTGGATTTCTGCTTCTGGGATGATATCTGACTCATCTGAGGAATATCCGCATCCTCGTATCCATCATAGTCATCCTCTTGCGCTTCCTGCATATCCCGTTCAAAATCCGGCTCTTCTGTTTCTTCCCGTGGTGTCTGCGGCTGCGAACGATGGATCTGAAATTCCAGAGGTTTCTGCTTGGGAGGTTTTATTTCTCCTTCTTCCGCCTCCTCCGTCAGATCTGTATCTTCAGTTGGAAGTGCAGCTTTTTCTTCATCAAGAAAAGAAGGAAGATTGAACTCACCTTTACGGTTGGCTCTTACTGCCTCCTGTCTCTCTTTCTCAGCTTTTTGGGATTTTGTTTTACGCTTTCCGGATTTTTTTGCCGGATTTTCTTCCGAAAGAGCCAGTTCCTCCTCTTCCAGTTCTTCCTCCAGCTGTCGGATCTTCTCTGCCCTTTTCTCCGCCCGGATCTTTCTGCGGAGTTCTTTCTGTTTCTCTCTGTCCGGCTGTGCCTCCAGATATGCCTCACGTCCCTCTCTTGCAGCATCCGCGAACAGATCCAGAATTTTATTCATAAATCCAAAAAAGGATCTCTGCGTAATGATGATCATAGACACCAGCAATACCAGAACAATGATCACTACACCCCCAACTGTGCCAAATGCAGATGCTGTTGAAATGCAGACAGCACCTCCCAGCACTCCGCCACCAGTGTGGTATTCTGAACTGAGCGCATAATAATCCGCAAAGGTCGTACTCGGTGTATATCTTTCTGTAAGCAGCTGTAAAAGTCCGCACAGAAAAATAAAAAATACAATTCCTGCAAAAATCTTTTTATATGCAAGACGATTCTTATTATTAACGATCAGAAAAGTAACGCCTCCAAACAGAACGATGGGGAAAAGGTACGCACACAACCCCATAATCCCAAAGCAGATACTGCTGATCGCATTTCCCACAATACCGCCCATACCAAACGCACTGATCATCAGGATCAGACAGGCCGCAAACATAACAAGAATTAAAATTTCCGTTTGAAACCGATTACCGGTATCCTGCTGTCTGGACGCAGTTTTACTTTTTCTTTTTTTAGTTGTTTTTGAAGCTGCCATTGTCAGACTCCTCCCGGTTGATTAAAATCAAATATAATTGGCTGCCAGAATAAGGATCCCGGCTGCAAAGGAATAAAACGCAAAATAACGCAGTCTGACCTGATTCGAAAGCTTAAGCATAAAACGGATCACCAGATAACCGGTAACCCCAGCCACGATCATTCCAAGAATATATGTAAAACCCTTTCCAACTGTCATGCTGACAGCAGTAAATTCTCCCGCTTCTACAAAAAAAGCTCCGATCACTGCAGGTATGCTCATCAGCAGAGAATACTTCACCGCAAATTTCCGGCTGAGGCCGCAAAAAAGACCTGCACTGATCGTAAGACCAAATCTGGAAAGACCTGGAAGCACAGAAATTCCCTGGCATATTCCCATCCACATGGCATCTCCGAAATTCGCTTCCCGCGTGCCCTTATTACCGTTTATATTGCTGTAATCCACAACCAGCAGGATCACGCCGGTAAGAAGGATCCCGATCCCGGAAAACATATGAGAAGATGCACTGCGTACTACCAGACGTTTACACTGATATCCGATCAGAATGGTGGGGATCGTTGATACAAAGATCAGCGCGGTAAGTTTCCGATACGTTCCGCTCACAATCTTTGCATAGGTTAAATTCTTTCCTGTTCTCCTGTTATAAAGAAAAATATTGGCATTTCCGATCAGATCCAGAAACATTCCGATCAGTTCTATTCCGATCTTCTTAATATCTTTCCGGAAAACAAAGATCAGCGCTATCATGGTGCCCAGATGTAACATCACTTCAAAAAGTACGCCGGAACCCCGGCTTCCACCAAGAAGATCCTGTACTGCGCAGAGATGCCCAAAACTGCTTACAGGCAGAAATTCGGTGATTCCCTGGATAATTCCTAATATAATCGCATGTATCACTGACATAATGATATTTCCTTTTCTAAAAATTTTTCCAACATATTATAGCATAACTGAGTAAAACTTACAATCCACACTTGGCAAAACTTTCAAACATGTGTTCTTTTTTGTGTTGAGGCAAAAAAATCCCCCGACCGCAACAAAAAGCAACAGTCGGAGGACCTATTCATCTGCTTATGAACAGAATTTTTACTTATTTATTTTTCAGATATTCATCGATACCTCTTGCACCAGCTTTACCTGCACCCATAGCAAGGATTACAGTAGCTGCACCTGTAACGGCATCTCCGCCGGCATATACACCGTCTTTGGATGTCTTACCAGTCTCTTCTTCGGCAACGATACATCTTCTCTTGTTGATGTCAAGGCCTTTGGTTGTGGAAGAGATCAGAGGGTTCGGTGAAGTACCAAGGGACATGATAACGGTATCTACATCCATGTCATACTCGGAACCAGGAATCTCTACCGGACGTCTTCTTCCGGAAGCATCCGGCTCGCCAAGCTCCATCTTTACAACCTTCATACCATTTACATGGCCGTTCTCATCTACAAGGATCTCCTTCGGATTGGTAAGAAGATCAAAGATGATACCCTCTTCCTTAGCGTGATGAACTTCCTCTGCTCGTGCAGGAAGCTCTGCCTCACTTCTTCTGTATACGATATGTACCTCAGCGCCAAGTCTCAGAGCTGTTCTTGCAGCATCCATGGCAACGTTACCACCACCGACAACTGCAACTTTCTTGCCTGCCGCGATCGGTGTATCGTAAGAATCATCGAATGCTTTCATGAGGTTGCTTCTTGTCAGGTACTCGTTTGCAGAGAATACGCCGCTTGCATTCTCACCCGGGATACCCATGAACATCGGAAGACCTGCACCGGAACCGATGAATACAGCCTCAAATCCCTCATCTTCGATCAGCTGATCGATCGTTGTGGATTTACCGATAACAACGTTTGTCTCGAATTTAACGCCAAGCTCTTTAACTTTCTCGATCTCTTTCTTAACGACTTTCTGTTTCGGAAGACGGAACTCCGGAATACCGTAAACAAGAACACCGCCCAGTTCATGAAGAGCCTCGAATACAGTCACATCGTAACCAGCTTTTGCAAGGTCACCTGCACAGGTAAGTCCTGAAGGGCCGGAACCGATGACTGCAACTTTATGTCCGTTCTTAACCTCTGCTCCTGCAGGTTTGATATCATGCTCCAGAGCATAGTCAGCAACAAATCTCTCAAGCTTGCCGATGGAAACAGCCTCGCCTTTTTTGCCACGGATACACTGTCCCTCACACTGGGATTCCTGTGGGCAGACACGACCACAGATAGCCGGAAGTGCGGAAGATAATCCGATCACTTTGTAAGCTTCTTCCATGTTGCCCTCTTTGATGTGTTCGATAAATCCAGGAATATTGATGGATACCGGACATCCCTCTACACATTTCGGTTTCTTACATCCGAGACATCTCTGTGCCTCTTCCATTGCCTCTTCCTGATTATATCCAAGACATACTTCCTCGAAGTTTGTCGCACGTACCTTCGGATCCTGCTCTCTTACAGGAACTTTTTTTAACATTTTTGCATCTGCCATTACTTGTCACCTCCGCACTGTCCGCATCCACCGTGGTGGGTATCGCCTTCCTGAAGTTTCAGTAATGCACGTCCCTCCTGGGTCTTATACATCTGACTTCTCTTCATAGCCTGATCAAAGTCAACGAGATGTCCGTCGAACTCCGGTCCGTCTACACAGGCAAATTTAATCTCATCGCCGACCTGAAGACGACAGGCACCGCACATACCGGTTCCGTCAACCATGATCGGGTTCATGCTGACAATTGTGTGGATACCAAGTTTCTTGGTAAGAAGACAGACGAATTTCATCATGATCATCGGTCCGATCGCTACACAGACATCATAATGTTTGCCTTCGTTTGTTACAAGATCCTCAAGAGTCTTGGTTACCATACCGGAACGGCCATAGGAACCATCATCTGTTGTAACGTAGAGATTGGAAACAGATGCAAGCTCTTTCTCAAGGATAACCATATCCTTTGTCTTGGAACCAAGGATAACATCTGCTGTGATACCGTGCTCATGAAGCCATTTAACCTGCGGATAAACAGGTGCAGTACCAACACCACCGGCTACGAATACCATTTTCTTTTTCTTAAGTTCTTCGATATCCTCGTGTACGAACTCAGATGGACATCCAAGAGGTCCTACGAAATCACGGAAAGAGTCTCCCTCTTTCAGAGCAGACATCTTGATCGTAGATGCTCCGATCTCCTGGAATACGATAGTGATCGTACCAGCCTCGCGATCGTAATCACAGATTGTGAGCGGGATTCTCTCGCCCTTCTCATCAAGTTTCGCAATGATAAATTGTCCTGGCAGACAGTGGCTTGCCACACGTGGTGCATGCACAACCATAAGATGGATCTTAGCTGCCAGCGTTTCAGCTTTTAAAACCTTATACATGGTCTTCCTCCTCGCGCAAATTATAAACCTTTATTAATAATACGCTAAAAATCCGCATATGGCAAGGGGAGATTTACAATTTCCGTCGATTTTCTTTACCACGGCACAGCGCAACCACGTTAGTCATGTTTAATCAATATAACCAAAAATCGCATAAAAAAACGATCATTTCTGTAATTTTCGCTCTTCGATCAGGGCATACAGTTTATCCAGCGCCTCCCGGATCCCGCCAACTTCATCAATCACCCCTTCCTTCACTGCCTGTTCTCCTTCCAGCATGGTCCCCACGTCTTTTACCAGCTGAGAAGTATCCAGCATCAGTTCCTCCATCCGTTCTCTGGTAATCCCTGAATGTTTCGATACAAAGGCCGTGATGCGATCCTGGATCTTTTCCATATTGCGGTACGTCTGCGCCACACCGATGAACATTCCGTTCTGGCGCACCGGATGGATGACCATGGTAGCACTTGGCACGATAAAAGAATAGTCCGCGGAAACCGCCATGGGAACTCCTATGGAATGTCCGCCACCCAGGACCAGGGAAACGGTGGGAATACTTAAAGATGCGATCATCTCCGCAATGGCCAGCCCCGCTTCCACATCGCCGCCCACTGTGTTTAAAAGGATCAGAAGTCCCTCGATTTCCTCATCGTCCTCGATCAGGGCCAGTTTTGGCAATACATGTTCATACTTGGTAGTTTTGCTGTGTGACGGCGCAGATTCATGGCCTTCGATCTCCCCGATCACTGTCAGAAGTTCCACCTTATGTTTCCGGGAATTTCCATCCAGCACGACCTGTCCGGTTTCCTGGATCTGCTTATCCTGGCTTTCTTCACGGTCCAGTTCCTTCTGTTTTCCCTCTTCTTTATTTTTTTCCATAAAAAATACCTCCGGAATCTGAAATTCTGGAGGTATTATATGCAAAATATTACTTTCTATTCAGAGATCACTCGTCCCAGTTTGTCCATACATCAGTAACATCATCATCCTCATCAAGAAGATCCAGTGTTCTGTGGAGATCCTTGATCGCCTGGTCATCGGTGAGCTCTACGTAGGTCTGCGGGATCATGGCGATCTGCGCCTCCATAAGCGGAATTCCGGCTTTCTCAAGAGCCTCACGTACAGCGCTGAAATCATCCGGATCTGTGAGAATCTCGAAGCTGTCTTCCTCCTCACTAAAGTCCTCTGCACCTGCGTCCAGAGCTGTCATCATCAGCTCGTCCGCATCCATCTCACCGCACTCATCTTCAAGCTCTTCTTTGTCGATGATGATCTGGCCTTTCTGATCGAACATAAAGGATACGCATCCCTGGGTTCCGATGCTTCCGTTACCCTTGGTAAAAGCGTTACGTACATTACCGGCAGTACGGTTCTTATTATCTGTAAGAGTCTCCACGATAATGGCAACACCGTTCGGGCCATATCCTTCGTATACAGCTTTCTCATAGCTATCTGCAGAATCAGCACCTGCTGCCTTCTTGATTCCACGGTCGATGGTATCGTTCGGCATATTGTTTGCTTTTGCTTTTGCGATGACATCACGAAGTTTGCTGTTGTTTGCAGGATCCGAACCGCCGGCCTTTACGGCCATAACGATCTCACGGCCGATGACTGTGAAGATCTTACCCTTCTTGGCATCATTTTTCTCTTTCTTATGTTTGATGTTGGCAAATTTTGAATGTCCTGACATGTTATCTTCCTCTCCTTGTTACCGTATATTTTCTTTCGTGCCCTTGCTTGTTCCGGGTACCGTTTTACATAATTGCAACTCGGTTTAATATAGCACTTATGGAAGATTTCGTCAAGAATCAGAATCCAAACCTGTCAAAAATCCCATGAAATCGCCCTAAAATGTAAGTTCCAGGCTGATCTCAAGTGCATGATTCACCTTATCAAGCATAACACTGTCCAGATGACACACCTTATCTTTCAGCCGCCGTTTATCAATGGTGCGAAGCTGTTCCAGAAGGATCACGGAATCCTTCTCGATCCCATAAGCAGATGCATCGATCTCAATATGTGTCGGCAGTTTTGCCTTGTTCATTTTGGATGTAATCGCCGCACAGATCACTGTGGGGCTGTGTCGGTTGCCCACATCGTTCTGAATGATCAGCACCGGCCGTATTCCCCCCTGTTCACTGCCTACAACAGGCCTTAAGTCCGCGTAAAAAATATCCCCTCTTTTTATAACCACACAATTCACACTCCGATTCTGGTCCGACTTTTTTATAAGCCGTATTCCTTTTTACAGATAAGTATTTCCACAATTCCTCTGTGTATACCATGCGTGATACTTTTTTACCGGACTTCTGCCTGGTTCGAAGTCTTAATAAATCTGAAATCTATAAATTTACTGGAAAAAGCTCTCCTCTTCTCCGCATTCCTTTCCGTCTTTGATATAAATCCTTGGAACTCGTTTGCTGATCTCACAGACAAACTCATAGGAAAATCTTCCGGAAAGATCACCCAGAGTTTCCACACTGATGAATTCATCTCCATCTCTTCCCATCAGTGTCACCTCATCACCGGCTTTTACCTCCGGGATATCTGTAACATCCACCATAAACTGGTCCATACAGACACGACCAAGGATCGGAGCTTTTTTGCCATGGATCAGGACCCAGCCTTTATTGGAAAGCTGTCTGGGATATCCGTCCGCATAACCTACCGGAATCGTTGCCATTCTGGTAAAACGCTCCGTAACAAAAGTTCCGCCATAACTTACCGCAGTCCCACGCTCCACATTTTTCACATAGGATACATGGCTTTTTAATTCCATGGCAGGAGTCAGCTTCACAATATCCCGCTCCACTTCTTCGGATGGATAGATACCGTAGATCGTGATACCGGCGCGGACTACATTAAGATTTGCCTCCGGCACACGGATGATACCCGCACTGTTGGAACAATGGCGTACCGGAATATGAACGCCTCTCTTCTCCAGAAGATCCGCAAAACGGAGATAACGGTCAAGCTGCACCAGTGCCGGAGACCGGTCAAACTCATCCGCTCTGGCAAAATGGGTAAACATTCCCTCGATCACCAGATTCGGGATTTTTGAGATTTCTTCGATCTTTACCGCGTTTTCCGGAATATCCGCATATCCGATCCTTGTCATTCCCGTATCCAGAGCCAGATGAATATGTACATTTTTTCCAATGCGTGCACCAGCTTTTGCATATTCTACTGCTGTGTTAAGATCCGATATTGTGATCCGGACATCATTCGCAGCAAGTTCCTCATAGTATTCCTCAAACACAAGGCCAAGGATCAGGACAGGCTTGGTGATTCCTGCATGTCGAAGTTCCAGCGCTTCTTCTGCGGTAGCCGTGGCAAATCCCCAGATATAGTCATAATCCTGGATCAGACGTGCAATAGCTCTGGCACCATGGCCATAACCGTCCGCTTTGATCACAGCAATGATCTTTGTCCCTTCTTTGACATTTTTATGCATTTCCTCAAAATTGTGAGCAATGGCATCCAGTGATACCAGCGCCTTGACTCTCTCGTATTTTTTCATGATTTTGACTCCTCTTCACATATCGCTAAAGCCCGGGGCAGATATGCGATGATATCTCCCGCCAGCATACTGCGTTTTCCTTTTTCTGCAGCTGCAAGATCACCGCAAAGTCCGTGAAGATAAACACCTAACGCGGCCTTTAAAACCATGGAGGGTTGTTCCTCCGTTTTCAGATACATACATAAGATCCCGGCAAGAAGTCCGGCAAGTACATCCCCGCTTCCTGCAGTTGCCATTCCGGAATTACCGGAAAGATTCAGATAAATATCATCTTTGCCGTCTGTAACAACCGTACATGCATCTTTCTGAACACATACCGTTCCTGTTTCCTTTGCATAATCCACAGCTGTCTGTGCGATTGTTTCCTGAATTTCTCCAATGGATCTGCCGCAGAGCCGGCTCATCTCTCCAATATGAGGAGTCAGGACTACATTCCCGCCCAAAAATTCCTTCCACTGCGGATGCATAGCCAGAAGATTCAGTCCATCCGCATCCAGGATCAGCGGTTTCTTCTCTCTGGCAGCTGCCGTAAGAAACCACTGTGCTCTCTCACGGCTTGCCACCGATGTTCCAAGCCCTGGACCGATGACGATCACGTCACACCAGGAAAGAAGCTGTTCGTTGGATTCTTCGTCAAACCTGCTGCATACCATTGCTTCCGGAAGAAGGATCTGCAAAGGAATCCTGTTCTCTTCCACAGTCTGGATCTTTACCATTCCCGCTCCGGTCCGAAGTGCCGCGCTGGCACTCAAATAAGCAGCACCACACATTCCTGCACTTCCGGTAACAAAAAGTATCTTTCCAAAAGTCCCCTTGTTCCCACCGGGATCACGTTCCGGAAACAGTTTCAGATCTTCTTTCTCCAGACATCTCGCCGATGCTTTTACAGCTTCCTGCTCATAGATCCCAATGTCAGCTATAACGATCTTTCCCGCATACAGCCTTCCCGGATAAAAACAAAGACCTCTTTTCCGGTAACCAAAAGTAACGGTAAGATCGGCACTGAAGGCAATTCCCATTTCCAGGCCAGTATCTCCGTTCACTCCTGATGGGATGTCAACAGCAATTTTTTTCGCCCGGGCACTGTTCATCTCGTGGATGATCTCAGCATAATGTCCCTCGATCGGACGCGCCAGGCCTACGCCAAACACGGCATCTACTATAGTAGTATATTCATCCCAGGCCGGGTTATTCACTTCCGGAACCTGATAACCTGTAGCGATCTTATACTGAAGCAACGTTTCCCTGGTCATTTTTTCTTTGTTTCCGGCCATATAAAATTCAGCCCGAACACCTTTCAGATGAAATAATCTGGCAATGGCAATACCATCTCCTCCGTTATTTCCACTCCCGCATACCACCAGGATCTTCTCGCTCTTCCCAAGATATTTCTCTGTTTCCTCAACTACTTTCAACGCTGCCCGCTCCATCAGAACTTCAGAAGCAACCCCGATCTTGTGGATCGTAGCATTATCCAGCTTCTTCATTTCTTCGCAGGTAACAATTTTTTTCATGCTGCACTTTGCCTCCCCTCTTTAACAGAGAAAGCTGCCGTTTCCGGCAGCCCGCTAAAATTTATTTCTCTACATGTTCCTGCCTGTATTTGCTCAGATTATAAGACAGTGTCATCAGGCTCTCAGAAAGATGCACGTTCTCTACGATCACATCATCCGGTGTCTCAAGATCAAGATGTGCAAAATTCCAGATTGCCTTGATTCCGTTCTCCACCAGAATATCTGCCATTTCCTTGGCCTTATTCTTCGGAAGAGTGAGAATTGCGATCTCTACGTTATTTTCTCTCAGGAAGAATGGAAGTTCGCTGAGCATCTGGATCTCAAGTCCGCGAACCGCAATGCCTTCCAGCACAGGATTTACGTCAAAGATTCCTACCAGCTTAAATCCCCTTTTCTCAAAATCCACATAATTGGCAAGTGCCTGTCCAAGATTACCGGCACCCAGGATGATCATCGGGTGGGCGATATCCAGTCCCAGGATCTTACCGATCTCTGTATAAAGATAATGTACATTATAGCCATACCCCTGCTGCCCGAAACCGCCGAAATTATTAAGATCCTGACGGATCTGAGAAGCTGTGGTATGCATCTTCTTACTTAATTCATTGGAAGAAATACGCTCTACATTGTCTTCCATCAGCTCTCCTAAGTAGCGGTAATAGCGTGGCAGACGCTTAATCACCGCTTTCGAGATTTGTTTTGTCTCCACGATAGTTTCCCTCCTTACTTTACACTAGGTTAATTATACCGAATTGACATTTTCCTGTCAATCAAACTTGTAAGTTATGTACAAATTTCTTCATATTTTTTTAAAAAATTGATTTTTTCTTTGAATTCCTGGCGGTTTCCGTTATAATAAGTGGAGGATTTTCCCTGTTTATTTACTATTCAGGGATAATTCTTTATACAGGAGGACAGTTTTTATGATTTTATCATGTCAGAATATATGCAAAGCTTTTGGCGAAAAAGTAATTTTAAATGATGCATCTTTTCATATTGAAGACCGGGAAAAGGCAGCTCTTATCGGATGTAACGGTGTTGGAAAGACTACTCTTCTTCGTATCATCATGCAGGAGATTTCCGCGGATTCCGGCACGGTAGTACTTGCCCGGGACAAAAATATCGGCTATCTTGCCCAGTACCAGGATATCCACGGACACCATACCATCTACGAAGAGCTTCTTACCACCAAACAGCATATTATCGATATGGAACGCCGTATCCGTAATATGGAGCAGGAAATGAATACCGTAAAAGGCGATGACCTGAACCGCCTGATGGAGACATATACCCGCCTCACCCATCAGTTTGAACTGGAAAACGGCTATGCTTACAAAAGTGAGCTCACCGGTGTCCTGAAGGGTCTTGGTTTCACGGAAGAAGATTACGACAAACAGATCGAGAAACTTTCCGGAGGCCAGAAAACCCGTGTGGCACTTGGAAAGATGCTTCTCTCCAAGCCGGATATCCTTCTTCTGGATGAGCCTACCAACCACCTGGATATGGAAAGCATCTCCTGGCTGGAAACTTATCTTCTGAATTATCCGGGAGCTGTTTTCATCGTTTCCCATGACCGTTATTTTCTGGATAAAGTCGTCACCAAAGTTGTGGAGATCGAAGCCGGACAGACACGTGTCTACAGCGGCAACTACTCCGCCTATGCCCTTAAGAAGGCGCAGCTGCGCGATGCCCAGTACAAGGCGTACTTAAACCAGCAGAGAGATATCAAACATCAGGAAGCAGTCATTGCCAAACTGAAATCTTTTAACCGCGAAAAATCCATCAAGCGTGCAGAAAGCCGCGAGAAGATGCTGGACCGTGTACAGCGTATCGAAAAACCTCTGGAAATCCAGGACCGTATGCGTATTTCCCTGGAACCGCGTGTATTAAGCGGAAATGATGTACTCCATGTGGAGGAACTTTCCAAATCCTTCCCGGGGCAGACCCTGTTTTCTGATATTTCTTTTGATATCAAGAGAGGGGAACGTGTAGCTCTTATCGGCAATAACGGAACCGGAAAAACAACGATGCTGAAGATCATCAACGGACTTATCGAGGCAGATGCCGGCAAGTTTTCCCTGGGTTCCAAAGTTCAGATCGGATATTATGACCAGGAACATCATGTTCTTCATATGGATAAAACTATTTTTCAGGAAATTTCCGACACGTATCCAACTCTTACCGAAACAGAGATCCGAAATATGCTTGCAGCATTCCTCTTTACCGGGGATGATGTATTTAAAGAAATCTCCGCACTTTCCGGTGGAGAAAGAGGTCGTGTTTCTCTTGCCAAGCTGATGCTTTCCGAAGCCAATTTCCTGATCCTGGATGAGCCTACCAACCATCTGGACATTGCTTCCAAGGAAATCCTCGAGGAAGCGCTGGTAAGCTACACCGGTACCGTCCTTTATGTCTCTCACGACCGTTACTTTATCAACCAGACCGCAACCCGGATCATGGAGCTTACCAACCAGGCCGTAGTAAATTACATCGGTGATTATGACTATTATCTGGAGAAAAAAGAAGAGCTGACCAGTGCTTACGCTCCGGGAAGTGACTCTTTGGAAGCGCCATCAGAAGAAAAGGCCGTTTCCGAAAACAAGCTTTCCTGGCAGCAGATGAAAGAAGAACAGGCCAAAAAAAGAAAGCGGGAAGCCGAACTGAAAAAAGTAGAAGCCCGCATTGAAGAACTGGAAACAAGAGACAGCGAAATTGATGAAACCATGGTTCTCCCGGATGTCTGTACTAACGTTGCGGAATGTACCAAACTGAGCCGTGAAAAAGCAGCTATCGCCGAAGAACTGGAAGAACTTTATGAAAAATGGGAAGAGCTGGCCTGATGGTCAGCTCTTTTTGCCGGTTGATCCGGCGCTACATCTGTCCGTTTATAACAGTTCCTTCAGAAGATTCTCTTCAAACTGAGGCACACAGGCAAGAATGTCTTCATTTTTAAGATAAGATGGTTCTTCACCTTTCCAATTCTTTACTACACCGCCGGCTTCACGGAGGATAACTGTTCCCGCGGAATAATCCCAGGGTTTCAGGTCACGTTCAATATATCCATGCTCTCTTCCGCAGGCAACATAACACATGTCAAGTTCTGCAGAACCGGTACGTCGGAAATCCCCGCATTTCATAAAAATGCTGTAAAAAATGGGAAACAGATTTCTGGCTTCCTCTTTTTTATAAGGAGTGGAACCATAGGAAATAACCGCATCACCAAAATCCGGAGTATCCGATACCTGGATCTTTCTGCCATTAAGATAAGCACCTTCCCCTTTTGCCGCCTGGAACATTTCATCAGTAAAAGGATTGTAAACAATTCCAAAAACGATCTCGCCTTTTTCATAAAGTCCCAGTGCCACAGCACTCATATGAAAATCACGGATCAGATTGGTGGTTCCGTCAATAGGATCAAGGATCCAGTAGGTTTCCTCCTTTGAAAGCCCCAGATTCTCTTTCTCTTCCGCGATCAGGGAAATTTCCGGAAAAACCTTTCCAAGTTCTTCTTTCAGAAAGTTCTGTACAGCCAGATCTACATTTGTCACATAATTGGCAGCACCTTTTATCATCACTTCTTCCTCATCCATCTCTTTCAGGATAAGATCTTTTGTCTGTTTTACAAGATCTGCCACTTTTTTCTGTTCTTCTGCAGAAATCATTCTATTTCCTCCTTCACCATAAGCCATTTCTGATCTAACGGATCAGTCTGCCAAGCTGCTGTTCGAAACATACACCATCATTACGGTCTGTTCCCTCTTCCACTGCGTCCCGGATAGAAGCAGAGATAAAATCCACTGCCATGTTTACACAGTTTTCCATAGGATATCCCTTCACCAGCCCCGCACTGAGTACAGAGGCAAAAAGATCTCCGGTACCGGAATAACTGCCACCTGTTTTCCCGGCGAATACCCAGGAGCACTTTTCTTTTTCCAGAACAAGATTTCCCATTTTCAGTGGCTCGTCCTCTTCCCGGTGATCCACTCCGGTGATCACGACCGCAGGAAGAGAAAATCTCTTTGCAAGTCTGTATCCGGTTTCCCTGATCTGTGCCAGCCGTTCCTCACCGGAAAAACTCTGAAATTCCTTCCAGATTTCTTCCATTTTATTTTTCCCATAAAGAAGGAGCAATGCTTCTGTCAGATTTGGGGTGATCACATAGGAACGTCTGGCCAGTTCCCGAAATCTGCTGCAAAGTTCTTCTGTATAGATGGGATAAACTGCTCCGTCATCTCCCATTACCGGATCTGTCAGGATCAGCGTATCCTCTCCTGCAAATGTATCAATAAATTTCAGGATCTTATCGGCCTGTTTCTCATCCGAGAGAAATCCCGTGTAAATTCCGTCCGGAACAAATCCTCGTTTTTTCCATTCTTCCATATATGGAGCCATATGTTCTGTAAAATCTTCACAGAAATAGGTTTCATAGCCTGTCTGATTACTTAAAACAGCGGTGGGAAACGGACATGCCTGCACTCCCATCACCGAGATCACGGGAATTGCCGCTGTCAGCGAGCACTTTCCCAGCCCGGAAAGATCATTGATCACTGCTATTTTCTTCATCTCACTTCTCCAGTCTTGAGTTTTTTTCTGTATTATTATAGAATGAATTGTCAGGTTTACGCAATCATTTTTGGAAGGAAATTATCATACCTATGTTAAATATATCCACAGAACACAAAAAAGAACATCTCTACCTGGAGGTTTATCATTATTACCGGAAACTGATCATGGAAGAACGTCTTCTTCCGGGCAGCAAAATGCCATCACTCCGTAAATGCGCCCAGGAACTGAAATTAAGCCGTACCACTATAGAAAATGCATATCTTCAGCTTGCGGCAGACGGTTATATCATTGCCAGGGCACAGAGTGGTTATTATGTCACAGACATTGCCACCAAACAGCATCCTGTCATCCTGGAAAAGCATTCCGAAAACATGGTTCCCTGCCTTTATGATTTTGCTTCTTCCGGTGTTGACCGGGAGAGTTTCCGTTTTGATCTGTGGCAGCGCTATATCAAAAGTGCTCTCCGTCAGGATAACCGTATGCTTTCCTACGGAGAACCCCAGGGGGAAAAAGATCTCCGGGAGGTTCTTTCAGATTATATCCGGGAACGGCGAAATGTGATCTGTTCTCCTGACGATATCGTGGTAGGTGCCGGACTTCAGAGCCTTCTCCAGATCCTCTGCCCTCTGATCCGGGAGAGAAAAACCGTTTCATTCCCTACCCCGTCATTTATCCAGGGCAGTACGATTTTTGAAGATTACGGATTTGATGTCCATTACCGGGACAAAAACTGCGATGTGATCTATGTTTCCCCTGCCCACATGACCAAGTGGGGAGAGATCATGCCGGTGAAACGGCGTCTGGAACTGATCCATCATGCGGAAGCAAACAACCACCTTATCATTGAAGATGATTTTGAAAACGAATTTGTTTACCTGCAGAAACCTACTCCTTCTCTCTTTGGACTTGCAGGCGGGGAAAATGTTGTTTATATTGGTTCCTTTTCCAGACTTCTGCTGCCTTCGATCCGTGTAAGCTTTATGGTACTGCCTTCATCCCTCCGGGAACTGTATGCCCCCAAAGCTTCCTTTTATAATCAAACCGCTTCCAAGGCAGAACAGATTGCTCTGTGTCAGTTTATCCGTGACGGACATCTGGTTTCCCAGACAAGAAAGCTTCGCCGTCTGTACGCCCAGAAGCTGAAATCTCTTTCCTGTGCGGTACGGGAAGTCTTCGGAACAGACTGCCAGATCAAAACAGGGGCCGCCGGAACCAGTCTGGCTCTTACAATTCCCTGCACTGTCAACGGTAAAACACTGAAAGAGGCAGCTCGTGCAGAGGGTATGCGTCTGGAAATCCTGAAAGAAACTTCCAGTGACATTACCCTGGTTCTTTCCTGTTCTTCCATTCCCGTAAAAGATTTTCTGCCTGCATGTCAGCTGTTGAAAAATATTTCAGACAACTGCTGCAGCTTTTCTGCTTCTTCGGACATCCTTTCATAAAAAAAGGGCCTTCGCTGCTGTTTCTGAAAAAACAGACCACGAAGGCTCTTTCTTTATTCTTTAATCTCTTCGATTATCGATCATATAAAGCAGTGCATTTACAATACATGCGGCTATATTACTTCCGCCTTTGCGTCCTTTTGCAACAATATAAGGCACATCTGCGTGCATGATCAGTTCCTTCGACTGCACTACATTCACAAATCCGACCGGAACACCAATAATAAGCTCCGGAGAAATTTTTCCTTCCTCGATCAGCTCATAAAGGCGGACCAGTGCAGTAGGCGCATTTCCAATGGCAAAGATCAGCTTCTCATCCATTTCTGCTGCTTTATCCATACAGGCAGTGGCTCTTGTAGTCCCGTTTTTTTTCGCAAGAGCAGCCACATCCTCATCTGACATAAAACAGTACGCTTCTCCACCGTAACGTGCAAGCGCCCGCTTATTAATACCCGCTTTTGCCATCTGGGTATCTGTGACAATGCACGCACCATTTCTGATCGCTTCCATTGCTTTTTCCACGGCACCATCCGAAAAGCAGAGATTTTCTGCATAGTCAAAATCCGCACTCGTGTGGATACAGCGTTTTACGATCAGTTCTGTTCCCGGGATCAGCGGTGTATCCCCAAGTTCTTCTGTAATGATCTCAAAACTTCTTTTTTCGATCTCCATGGGTTTTACATTTTCAAGCTCAACTTTCATTTCTGTTCATCCTCCGTAATCCCGTTTTCCAGTATCTCATATATTTTTTTCATATCCAGATGCTTCCGAAGCTCAGCTGCCAGGATATCATACTGCTGCTCTTTAAATGCCGCAAAATCCACCCCTGTCATATTCTCCACATCAATTCCTTTTTTTTCACCGATAACACGGATCATGGCTTCTGCTGATGCTTCCTTATCAAAAATGCCATGGATATACGTTCCACAGACATTTCCGGAAAAAGCACCTTCTTCTTTCTTTTCGCCGCTGACACTGTCTGTGATCCTGGTGACAGTTCCGGCATTTTCTTTCAGGATACTCTCTCCCATATGGATCTCATAACCCTCAACCTCTGTACCGGAAAGCGGTGCGAACACTCCGGAAAGCTCTCCAAAATGTCCCTGTACTCTTGTCCTTGTCTTCTTTTCGGCAAATACCGTCTCCATTGGGAGCAGGCCCATTCCCTTCATGGAACCTCCGTTTTCAACACCATGAGGATCACTTAATGTCTCCCCAAGCATCTGATAACCGCCGCAGACGCCAAAGATCAGCTTGCCTCTGGAAGCTTCCTTTAAGACTGCCGCCTCCATTCCGCTCTCCCGCATCCAGATCAGATCACCCATGGTATTCTTCGTTCCCGGAAGAATGATCATATCCGGCGAATGGAGATCTCTCGGGTGCTTCACATAACGCAGGGAAACTCCCGGAATACTTTCAAAAGGATTAAAATCTGTAAAATTGGAGATCCTTGGTGTACGGATCACCGCAATATCAATAACTCCGGCTTCCTGCTTCCGGTCAAAACGCTCCGTCAGGCTGTCTTCATCTTCTACCTGGATATCCAGATAAGGAGCCACACCGACCACCGGGATCCTGCTTCTCTCTTCCAGCATTTCCACACCCGGGTCCAGAATGGTCTTATCTCCACGGAACTTGTTGATGATCAGTCCCTTAACCATCGCCTTTTCGTCTTCTTCCAGAAGTTCCACTGTACCGATCAGCTGTGCAAAAACGCCTCCCCTGTCAATATCACCAACAAGGAGGACCGGTGCCTTGGCCATTTTTGCCATTCCCATATTTACGATATCTTCATCTTTAAGATTGATCTCTGCCGGGCTTCCTGCACCCTCGATCACAATAATGTCATTTTCTTCGGCAAGGGCATTGTAGGCTTTCATAACATCCGGAACCAGTGTTTTCTTATATTTAAAATAATCTCTGGCACTCATGGTCCCCAGAACTTCCCCGTTTACGATCACCTGGGAACCAACATCATTGGTAGGCTTCAAAAGGATGGGGTTCATAAGAACCGAAGGTTTGATCCCGGCTGCTTCCGCCTGCATGACCTGAGCCCTTCCCATCTCCAGACCATCCTCTGTGATAAATGAATTCAGCGCCATATTCTGTGATTTAAAAGGAGCCACGCGATAACCATCCTGTTTAAAGATCCTGCAAAGCCCTGCAGCAAGCAGGCTTTTTCCTGCATTGGACATGGTTCCCTGTACCATTATTGCTTTTGCCATAATATACCTCCCTCAAGTACTTCGATCAGTCTTATATTCTCCTCATGACGCTTCACCGCAACCCGGTAATAACCTTTTTTCAGACCAGGATAATTGCTGCAGTCACGGATCAGTATTCTCTTCCGCAAACAGAAATCAAACAATTCTTCCGGGCCTTTAAAGAAAATATAATTGGCCTCTGACGGAAATACCTGATATCCGATACGGGTCATCTCCTCTTTCAGCCACTGTGCTTCCTGAAAAACAAGCTGCCGTCCCTTTTCCACATACTCCGTCTCTTCAAGTGCCTGGATTCCTGCTGCCTGTGCCATGGTGGAAACGTTCCATGGCTGAACGCACAGTTCCATTTTTTCCAGAAGTTTTCTGTTGGAACAGAGGCCATATCCAAGACGTACACCGGCCATAGCATACCGTTTTGTAAATGCTTTCAGGATAAAAAGATTGTTAAATCCGGAAAGTGAACGTTTCAGAGAATACTCCTGCGGCTCTTTTACAAAATCAAGAAAACACTCATCCACAACCAGAAGGATCTCAAGCTTTCTGCATTTTTCCAGGATTTTTTTCAGAAGCCTGTGTGGGATCAGCATGCCGGTAGGATTGTTGGGATTGCATAAAAAAGCTATATCCAGACCTTTATGGAGGATATCCAGATACGAATCACCCAGTACAAATCCGTCATTTTCTGTGAGCATATAATATTCCAGCTCACACCCCATACTTGCCAGTGCCTGTCCGTACTCTGCAAATGTAGGCGCAGGGATCAGTGCCCTTTTGGGATTTACCGCACGGCAGAGCGTAAAGATCACCTCTGCCGCCCCGTTTCCGCAGACAATTTCTTCTTCTTTTACACCTTCATACTCTGCGATTTTTTCCCGGAGAAGGCTGCACCCCACCTGAGGATACTGTGCAATATGATCCAGACTGCGGATAATGGCCTGTTTCACACGTTCCGGTGTCCCAAGCGGATTTAAGTTTGCTGAAAAATCCAGGCAGTCTTTATATTTATATACGTCTCCCCCATGTATGTGTTTTGTCATTGGTCATTCTCCTGTCTGTTCTGTAATTGTCTTCTCTGCTTTTTCACAGTCTGTTAAAGAAACATCAAACGGATTCCTGCACTGATCGCCGCAAAAACGATCACGCCCAGCACAGATGCCGCATACATCAGACGGTTGGCTCTCCTGATATCTTCCGGCTCCACCGGACGGATCGGATCACCAATCGTAGGTTTTTCATATAATTTTCCAAAATAATATGCATTTCCAGCAAGCTGTACATCCAGAGCGCCCGCCATGGCAGCTTCGGTCTGTGCGGAGTTGGGACTTGCATGGTTTCTCCGGTCTCTTCTGTAGATCTTTGCCGCATTCTTCGTATCCATCCCTGTAAAAACAGTTCCTGCTACCATCAGCCAGCCGGAGAGCCTGGCAGGGATATAATTTGCCACATCATCCAGTTTGGCTGCAACACGGCCAAAGTACAGGTATTTATCATTTTTGTATCCCAGCATGGAATCCATGGTATTGATGCCTTTGTACAGAAACATCAGCGGCACACCACCAATGGCCATATAAAGCATGGGCGCGATAACACCATCCGAAGCATTTTCCGCAACTGTTTCCACTGCTGCTTTTGTCACACCGGTTTCCGTAAGCTCTTTGGTATCACGGCCAACGATCATGGAAACCGCATAACGCGCCTCATCCAGTGTCCCGTTTTTCAGGCTGTCATAAACTTTCATGCTTTCATCTTTCAGAGAACGGGTGGCAAGCAGCTGATAGCACCAGAATACCTCCAGCACAAAACCGGCCACCGGCAGAAAACGATAAAGATAATAAAGGACCAGAAATGGCACACCACCACTGAACAGACAGATAAGAACTACGGTCACAAAGCCTCCTGCCAGCTCTCCTCCATGACTTTTCGGAAAAATCTTCCGAATGGCTTTCTCCAGTACCGTGATCAGATTTCCGATAACACAGACAGGATGGTACAGCCATCTGGGATCCCCGATAAGAAGATCCAGCACAAATCCAAGGATCAGTGCCAAAAGACTATATTTCAGCATCTTTTTTCTGCCTCCGTTCTTTTTTATATTCCAGCGCATTTTTAAGGAAATGTACGGGAACTTTCGGATTTCCATAATAATAAAGATGGGGAAATCCTGCCATCAGCCGTCCCTCATAATGCATACAGTCCCAGCCTCTTGTGGATGCCGGTTTGGATGCATGAAAATCGGTTCCGCAATCTGTGGAGTCAAAATAATGGAATTCATGAGCCGGGATCTCACCAAGGCCGGAATCCTTTTTTTCCGTAAGAGTAATATATCCAAATCTGGTCAGTTTCGGTGTACGGAAAGATCTTCCCGGGATCACGCCGCAGACTTTGCGGAAATTTCCCTCCATATCTTCCATTTCCTGATGAAGATACATAAAACCGCCGCATTCCGCCAGACAGGGCATTCCACCTTCCACGGCCTTCCGTATCGAGCTGCACATCTCCTGGTTTTCCTCCAGGGCTTTTCCATTCAGCTCCGGATAACCGCCACAGAGAAGAAGCCCGTCCAGATCCCCGGGAAGCTCTGTATCATGGATCGGGGAAAAATGTACCAGTTCTGCTCCCATCTGTTCCAGCAGGCTTAAATTATCTGCATAAAAGAAACAAAACGCCTCATCGTCCGCCACACCGATCCGCACCTTTTCTGACGAGCGATATCCAAACGCACTGTCTTTCCGGATAAGATCCGAAAATTCCGGTATAGATAGTTCTGGTGCTTTTCCTGCCAGTTTCAGGATTCCGTCAATATCCAGTGTTTTTTCCAGTATTTCCGAAAGTTTCCCCAGCCTGTTTTTAAGTTCCGGGATCTCTTCCGGAAGCACAAGACCCAGATGGCGGCTTTCGATCACACAGTCCTCCACTTTCGGGACATATCCCAGCACTTTTACAGAAAGCTCCTCTTCCAGAAGTTTTTTCATCCGGGGATACAGCATTGGAGACATCTGGTTAAAGATCACGCCCTGGATATGACTGTCGTTTTTATATTCCAGAAAGCCTTTCACATAGGCAGCCAGAGACACACTCATCCCACGACTGTTTACGATCAGGATCACCGGCGTATCCGTAACAGAAGCCAGATCATAGGCACTGGCTCTGGATGTGGTGCCTCCCACACCGTCATAATATCCCATAACGCCTTCCATTACCGCAATCTCACAGTCTCCGGCATTCTTTGCCAGAAGATATCTCGTACGATCTCCATCTGTAAAAAAAGTATCCAGGTTCCTGGATTTTGTTCCGATCACACGGCTGTGGAACATCGGATCAATATAGTCCGGTCCGCATTTAAAAGATGCAGTTTTTAACTTCCGGTTCACCAGTGCCTGAAGAAGTCCGCAGGTGATCAGTGTTTTTCCGCTTCCGCTGGCACCTGCCGCGAGAAGTATCCTTGGAATCTTCACCGAATTTCCTCCCCTCTTCCACTGCAGGAAATGATATAAATAGGATTCTCTCCCATCATCATATGATAGCGCCCTATGGATTTGGATCTTGCCGCCGCAAGCTGCACAATATCCACATCTTCCAGTCCAAAATCACGGATGGCATTCATGGCTTCTGTCACAGTTTCCAGGGTAATACAGTTGATCACGATCCTTACTTTCGGATTTTTTTCCAGAAGAAGGTTTATGATATCCTGCATATTTCCGGAAGATCCGCCAATAAACGCATGAGTCGGAGCAGGAAGTTCTGTCATGGCTTCCGGCGCCACTCCCGGTATGATCACAAGGTTATCCACCGCGAATTTCTTTTTATTTTCTTTCAAAAGAGCAAGGGCATCTTCTTTTTTCTCAATGGCATAAACCTGGCCCATCCATGCACGCAGAGCCATCTCTACAGACACGGAACCTGTGCCCGCACCCACATCATAGCACACCGAATCTTCGGACAGGCGAAGCTTGGAGAGAGAGACGGTACGCACTTCCTCCTTGGTCATAGGCGCTTTTCCACGGAGAAATTCTCCATCACTGATCCCATGGACTGCAGACAGTGGCGTAGCCTTTTCATTGCAGGCAGTCACCACACTCAAAGCATCTCCACGATACTCTGTAAGGTTTGCCGCCTTATCATGAAAGATCTTCTCGTTTTCGTAGGAAAGATTTTCTCCCACATAGAGCGTCACATCTCCCATTCCATAATATACAAGCCTGGATGCCAATACAGCCACTCCGTCTTCTGTTCCGAGAATCGAAAATACTTTTGGATTATGGCGTATCAGGGAGATCAGATTACAGTTCCGTCCATGAGCACTGACGATCTTCGCGTCATCCCAGGAAAGACCGATCTTCGACATAAAATATACCACAGAAGAAATTCCGCAGATCACCTCAACATTGCCATCCAGCTGATCGATCAGCTTCTTCGCACCACTGTAAAATCCCACATCGCCGGAAAGGGCGATCGCCACCGTACGGTACTTCGGATGTTCCCTGATGTACTCCACGATCTTTTCGCTCCGATATTCATGAAGAACCATCTGACCGGGTTTCTGCACTGCTTCGGTCATACGTTTCGCCCCGATAAGAAGTTCAGCCTCATTGAGCGCTTTTTTTCCCTCCAGCGTCAGCGTCTTCTCTGCTCCCATGCCGATTCCCACAAGAGAAATCTTCTGAGACAGCGTAAATCCAAACATTTTTGAAAGAAATACTCTTGCATCCTGCAGGGAAAGCCCCTCTTCTTTCAGAGGTCTTCCAATGATCACAGGAGTAACCCCGCAACGCTGGCAGGCCTCCATCTTCTCCGGAAATCCTCCCGCAAGACCGGTATCTTTTGTCACCAGATAACTGCACTGAAACTGGCGCAGCATCGCTTCATTGATCTCAGCGGAAAACGGCCCCTGCATTCCTATGAGGTGTTTTCCCTCGATCCCAAGTTCCGCACAGGAGCGGATCACAGAAGGAATGGACAGGACTCTGGCAAATAAACGCTCTTTATAATCCGGAATTCCTGTAAATTTCGCCAGTTCCTTACTTCCTGTTGTAAGAAAAATATTTCCCTCTGTACCGGAAAGAAACGCTGCCGCTTCTTCTGTGCTTTCCACATAGATGGCTTCACTGTTCTTCTCTCCTTCAGGGCGAAGGATCCGCTGATACAAAACACCTGCGCTCTCACAGGCTGTGCGGATATTTTTCGTTACTTCCGCAGCATAAGGATGAGTGGCATCCAGAACGATCTCCGGGTTCTCCTTACGGAAAAGTTCCTCCATATCCTCTGTTTTCAGCCTGCCGGCACTGACATGAAGAAATTCATTTTCCTGTAGAAGAGATCCGCCATATTCCGTAGCTGCACATGCATAAACAGAAACCCTGTTCTCCGCAAGAAACTCACAGAGTGCATAACCTTCTGTCGTGCCTGCAAAAACAATGGCTTTATACATTTTTATATCCTCTTGGTGTTACCATTTTACCATTGATATTTTTGGTCTGGGAATTTCCCACAAAAACAGTGGTAAACATATCTACTTCTGTATCCCGGAGTTCTTTCAGGGTCATTACCTGTGCATGTTCTCCGTCACGGGCGATCTGTGCAACCGTACCGCAGACAGTATCCGGAGATTTGTATTTCATCATCAGATCGCATGCTTTCTGAAGATAATCTTTACGCTTTCTGCTGGAAGGATTATAGAGACACACTACAAAATCTGCCTGTGCGGCCGCCAGAAGTCTTGCCTCGATCTTTTCCCATGGTGTGAGAAGATCGCTCAGGCTGATCAGGCAGAAATCATGGATCAGCGGTGCTCCCAGGACTGCCGCTCCTCCCGTGGCTGCTGTCACACCTGGAATGATCGTCAGCTCCACGTCCGGGTAATTTTCTCCGACTTCATACATCAGTCCTGCCATTCCATATACACCGGCATCCCCACTGCAGATCATGGAAACAGTTTTTCCTTTTTTTGCTTCCTCAAAAGCAAGGACACAGCGGTCTACCTCTTTTTTCATGGGTGTGGTCATAAATTCTTTTCCTGCAAAATATTCTTTTACAAGATCCACATATACTGTATAACCGATGATCACATCACTTTCATTTAATGCACGGATCGCTCTTCCAGTCATCTGGTCGTATGCGCCCGGTCCAATTCCAACAACATAAATCTTACTCAAAACGTATCCTCCGATTTCCGGCTGCAAGAGCGGTAGTCACACCGTCCCGGCCTGTTTTTTTTCTGATCAGGGTTCCCTGTCCGGATGCAAGCACTGCGCTTCTCTCACAGACATTGTCAACTCCCGTTATTTTTTTCACAAATTTTGACGGAGTAAACTCTCCTTTTACTGTCTTCAGTTCTTCTTCCGTGAACGTCTCAAAAAGAAGATGCCAGGATTCTGCCAGGGAAAGCAACCCTGGTTCCTCTTTTTTCAGGTCGATGCTGGCTATGGAATGTAGCGCTTCCTTATAAAGATCTGCTTCCTGCAGGCATTCGATCGCTGCGCTTTGAATTGATGCAGCATCCTTTCCCTTCCGGCATCCCATGCCAAGAACTGCTGCCGGGGGAACTACATGTACGGTGTTGGTAAATGGCAGACAGCTTCTGTGCAGAGTGACCGCGATACCTGTTTCCGGCACTTCCCCGGCTGACGCATTCCTCTGCCCTGTCCCTGTCGTTGATGGGATTCCGTCTTTCCCACAGAGTACCAGCCCGTCCGGCAGATCGCCTTCCCATGGAAATTCACTGTAAAAACCGATCTTCTCTCCTGCAAGCAGTGCGGCAGATGCTTCCTTGGCCGCTTTCATATGGAAAATGGCACACCCGTTCTTTTTTGCAAAAACATCTACTGCAAAACGGCTGTGAAGATCTGTCGCCGTAGTCACCACCGGCGTAGCGTGAAGATATCCGGCACAGCGGACCGCCAGCTCATTGGCTCCCCCAAGATGTCCGGAGAGAAGAGAAATCACAAACTGCCCGCACTCATCAATTACCAGAACTGCAGGATCTGTTTTTTTCCCGGCAATATACGGTGCAATGCTGCGAACGGCAATTCCACAGGCCCCGATAAAGATCACGCCATCTTTTCCCGCCTGAAACTGTTCCCCGGCCCACTGGGAAGTGGAGATGGAAACAGAATCCGGGAGATAACGGCTTTTTTTTGCAAGAGTGACCTGCTCCCCTTCTGTTTTCAGTGCTTTCTGAAGTTTTTCCCCTGTCTCCAGCCCTGTCATACTGAAGCAAATGATGGAAATATTCATATTTTATTTCGTAGCCTCACGGAATTCTGTGGTAAATCCCGGATCATACAGCTTAGATCTGTCATAATGGGCAGCATTTACCGCATCACCTACCAGCATCAGAGCTGTTTTTGTGATATTGTTTTCTTTTGCTGTCTGAGCCAGTGTTCCCACTGTACAGATAAATTTCTTCTCATCCGGCCAGGTTGCCTTGTAAACAATGGCAGCCGGTGTATCTTCCCGGTATCCGCCCTCTACCAGTCTGCGGCTCAGTTCTTCCAGCATACCTGTACTGAGGAAAATTACCATCGTTGCGTTATGGGCCGCAAAAGACTGAATGCTCTCTTTCGCCGGTACCGGTGTTCTTCCTTCCATTCTTGTAATGATCACACTCTGGGAAATATCCGGAAGTGTATATTCCAGGTTCAGTGCGGATGCTGCTCCACAAAATGCGCTGACACCAGGACAGGAATCATACGGGATCCCTTTTTCATCCAGGATATCCATCTGCTCACGGATCGCACCGTAGATACATGGATCACCGGTATGAAGGCGGACTGTCATTTTTCCCTCTTTCTCCGCTCTCTCCATAACGGAGATTACTTCTTCCAGTGTCATTTTCGCACTGTTGTGGATGGTGCACACATCCTTGGAATATTCCAGAAGCTGAGGATTTACAAGAGATCCTGCATAAATGATCACATCCGCTTCCTCAAGATACTGTTTTCCTCTTACTGTGATAAGATCCGGTGCTCCCGGTCCTGCGCCTACAAAATGTACCATAATCTATTCCTCTCTTCTGTCTTTATTTTCTTTGATAATGATCAGAGAATAATATCCTGCATCCTCCGGGATCTCTTCTGCAGTTCTGTAGATCTTTTCATCCGGCATTCCGCAGTTTTCGATCATCATGGCTTCCGCTCCCTGAGCAAGAAGTTCTGCTTTCACATCTTTCATTTTCTTTCCGGCTTTCATGAGAACCTTGGTTCCCGGAAGTTTCAGGGCATCTTCGATCTGATAAGAAGCCGGAATCACATGAAGAGGCTCTGCCTTTTCCACAAGGCCCGTGTTCAGACGTGCGGAAACCGCGCAGAAAGATGTGATACCACAGACAATCTCTGTCTCATATCCCTGTGCCACAAGTCTGTGATGAACATAGAGATATGTGGAATAAACAGTCGGGTCTCCCAAAGTCAGAAACACCACATTTTTTCCCTGGTCAAGAACTTCCTTTACTTTCTGTGCCCCTGCATCATGATAACTTTTCAGAACTTCAGGGTCCTTGGACATTGGAAATGGTACCGCAAGAAGTTCCTTTTTTCCAAGCTCAGGATATGCTCCCTCTACGATCTTAAATGCTACTGTATCCTCCGGAACCTGTCCCGGAAGTGCGATCACCTCTGCCTCTTTTACAAGTCGGAGTGCTTTTAAAGTGAGAAGTTCCGGATCTCCCGGTCCTACACCTACACCGTATAATTTTCCTGCCATTTTTATTTCCTCCTGTTATATTTTTACGACAGGGATATATTCCTGTCTGTTATTCAGATTGTATCTTATGGATCAGTTTTTCCGCATCCCGAGTCTGTCCCAGAAAGCCATACACATTGGAAAACACCACTGCTCCCAGAAGGATCTGTTCATAAGACCTGTGATCCAGATAAAACTGTATCTTCTCCATAACGATATCCATCGTTTCTCTCAGAATCCCATATCTGTTAAGAACCTCCAGCGCTTCATCTGTAGTACCGGCTTTCAGGATCTCTCTGGCACATTCCAGTGGTCCTCCCGCACGGATAGCACTTGCACAGAGAACCTCCATCCTTCCATCTGCACAGTGAGAATGCGTGTTCATGATCCCGGCTGCAACTTTCACAAATTTACCGATATGCGCTACAAAAAGGATTCCTTTTACTCCCATATCGATGGCCATGTCGATCGTCTCACCTACATAATTGCTGCATTTGATATTGTTTTCAAAAGGGATGGTCATATGCTCCCGCAGATAATCCGCCCCGTAATTTCCAGGTGTTACCAGAATATATTTCTCTCCCTGGCAAAAATGCTGTTTCATCTCCACATGGATGCTTTCGATCAGGGCTTTTTCACTCATGGGCTCTACAATACCACTGGTTCCAAGAATTGAAATTCCTCCGATGATTCCCAGACGGGGATTAAAAGTTTTCTTTGCGATCTTCTCTCCCTCAGGAACCGATACCGTGAGCTTCAGCCCGCCTTCATAATCGTATTCCTGCGCCGCTTCTTCCGCTTCTTTCAGGATCATTGCCCGCGGGACCGGATTGATCGCCGCCTGACCAATCTTCTGCGACAGACCCGGTTTCGTGACACGGCCTACTCCGATGCCACCATCCAGAATGATCTGAGGACGGCCTGCACCGGTTCCGATATCTTCACAATTATCTGTTTCTGAATCCCGGCAGCAGATTTTTTCTGCTTTTACATACACCAGGATTCCGTTAGTCGTGTCCGGATCATCTCCCGCATCTTTCCGGACAGCACAGGAAACATAATTATCTCCACGAGTAATATCGTGAAGAGCCAGCGTAAGGGTGATACCCTTCGGAGTGGGAAGCGTTACCTCGGAAAGTTCCCTCCCGGATAACAGCATACGGACCGCACCACTGGCAGCCCCAGCCGCACAGGAACCGGTGGTGTAACCGTAGCGGAGGCGTTTGTTGTTTTTTATAATGTATTTGTTTTCCAGACCATTCATATGGGGCACCTCCTTTTTTTAATGAGTTTTTTGTAGGAAATTTTTTTCGTTTGTTCTAAATTACCTTATGCTCCAACCACTTGCGGCTGTGGAATCTCCATGTAAATATGATTCCGCGTACCGTCCAGTCCGCAAACATTCCGATCCAGACACCCATGGGACCAAATCCCAGGACACGGATGAGAAATACGCAAAGACAAAATCTGCAGGCCCACATGGTACAACAGGATGTGATCATGGAAAACTTCACATCTCCGGCCGCCCGGAGTCCATATCCCGGGACAAATCCCATTGTCCACACGAGGGGTTTCACAATGGTGATCCAGTTGATCATGTGGATGCACATGGCTGCACTCGTTTTTTCCATGCCACCCAGGATGGTGACCGGTCTGGCCAGAACGTAAACGATCAGGCAGCTTACGATAATTACGCATTCTGCGATAACGCAGAGTTTTTTTATGTAATAGACCGCTTCGTCTTTCCGTCCTGCACCCAGGCACTGGCCTACGATGGTCATCAGGCCTACTCCCACACCGATAGCCGCAATACCATTCAGATTCTCCAGGATATTTGTCATTGCCTGCGCGGCGATGGCTGTTGTTCCAAGCGTGGATACAGTAGACTGGATTGCCAGTTTTCCCAGCTGAAACATGCTGTTCTCGATCCCCGAAGGGATTCCAAGTCCCAGAATACGGCCGATCATGCTCCAGTCCGGGCGGATCTTGAGGTAATTACGGACAACAATAGGCTGACGGTCTTTTCGCAGCTGGTAGAGAACTACCACTGCACAGAAAATACGGGAAACCAGTGTGGAGACTGCCGCGCCGGCAACACCAAGATGAAATACCCAGATCAAAATGGCATTTCCACCAATATTCATAACATTGGAGATCATGGAAATCATCATAGGCCCCCTGGTGTTCTCCTGGGCGCGGAAAATAGATGCCGCGGAATCATACGCCGCAATAAACGGGAATGACAGTGCCGTAAAAAAGAAATACGTTTCCGAAGCACGCATAACATCCGCTTCTACAGCTCCAAAAATCAGACGCAGCAACGGTTTCTGAAAGATCAGACAGACCGCCGATACTGCCACAGAAATCGCCGTGATGATAAAAAGTACCTGTCTTGCTGACATATTGGCTTTTTCATAATTTTTCTGTCCGATATACTGCGCACAGACAATTGCTCCTCCGGCTGCCAGTGCTGAAAAAGCCTGGATCAGAAGTACGTTGATGGAATCCACCAGCGATACCGCAGAAAGAGCCGCAGATCCCACATTACTGACCATCATGGTATCTGCGGTTCCCATTATCGAATTCAAAATCTGTTCCAGCACCACCGGCACCAGAAGATTACGGATCATCCGGTTGGTAAACATATGCTGCTGTTCCATTAACTACATCCCCCGCATTTTCATTTATAATCTGATAAAATATTTGTTTATATTTTATCAGGTGTGTCATCTTTGACATTATAACCTTTTCTTGCAGTTTTTCCAATATGTTTTGTGTGTTTTTCTGCATCGGCGGAGTATATAATGCGAAAAGCCACAGAGATTTTTTCTCTGTGGCTTGTGGGAGATGATGTTTGTGTTAACAATAATTTCGTCTGCACCTATACCCCTTGGGTAACAATCCTTGTAAGGTCAATCCTCAATAATCAGTACCTGTTCATCTTAGCACATTTCTGAGATAATCGCTCCAACAACATTTCTAAACATGAATTCGTGCAATTCGCTCGATTTGCGCGATTCGCTCAAATGGCTCTAACATAAAACGTAAGCGCAAAATATTGCTACGTTACTCGTAAATTACGCTTGCACCAAAATGATAGATGCAAGCATTCTTTCCCAATACATTCCATCTGCGTTCCGCAGGTTGGACAGTTTCGCTCCTCCTCCGGAAGAGAAATGATCTCGTTGCAGGAAGGAACGTTTTTAAAGAGATCTGCATGTGTCCGTCTTGCTTTTCCCTTATGTTCCGGAACAGTGATGTCATCAGGAAGTTCTTGTTCCCATGTCGGATCTGCTTCCTGCTCGGCTTCATCAAAAAGATTCAACTGGCCATTGATATTTTTCCGTTTTTCACTGGAAGTACCAAAAAGTTTCTTCGTGAGATATTCAATCTGCTGATGAAGGTTTTCTTTTTCCAGCCGGTCTGCTTCCAATGTTTTTTGTAAAGACTGGATCAGTTCTGTCTGTGTGGAAATGGTCTTATTCAGTTGGTTGATCATGTCCTTGTACGCGAGTATTTTTGAATCTTTTGAATTACCAGCCATATGTTTTCTGCTCCTTTTTCACTGCTCTTATTGTACCATAAAAAGCAATGAAAAAGAAGCAGGAAACCCAGCATTTACAAGGGATTTCAGACATGATACAGGATGAAAAGCCCCTCCGTTTCTGTTGGCTGGCATAGATGTTTTACGCGATCATTCCGTAGGCTTGAATGCCTTTGGTTGTTCGATTTCAAGCCCGGACATGAGCCAGTCGAATTGCTGCCAGGTCAATTGTTTTACTTCCAACTGATTTCTGGGCCAGCGGAATCTGCCCTGGACTTCCATACGTTTATACAGCAGCACAAATCCGTCAGATTCCCAGAGCAAAGCTTTGATCCTGTCACAACGTTTTCCACAGAAAAGATACAGGGCACTTCGCCTTGGATCCATATGGAGTTGATTCTCTACAATAGCACACAGCCCGTCAATGGATTTCCGCATATCCGTTCTGCCTGTTACGATATAGATTTCATCGGCGGCTGTGATATCCCCTAACATTCCAACTCCTTCACAATGCGAAGCGTTTGAGCCAGAAGCTGAGGATCTGTTCCATTTGGTATTGTTAGATGAAAGCTTCCTACAGACAGCTTCATTGGCTCTGCTACAGAAAGGTTATTTCTTTCCGTAGCTGCCGGAATTATATTTAATGGCTGTTCATAAGGAATCGGGTCAGTATCATGAAAATCCACTCTGACAACTTCCTGGCTTTCTGGTGCACGATAGGTGCTTCCAGTTGACGCCGGCAAATCCACACAACCTTTCTGACGCAGTCTTTTTACCCAGTTGTAAAAAGTTCCTGGCTTGATATCATGTTCCACACACCATTGATGATCTGTCAATCCACTTTGACGGCATTCCATGATGAGACGGTATTGTTCTTCAGCAGGTATTCTTTTGCTTCTCATGAGCACACCTCCATAACTTGAATAGAGTAAAATGCTCGCATCTATCATTTCTAGCAAGAGAAAATGAAGTGAAATGCTTGCATTCTCTAATGATTATTATGGATTGATTTTTAGGGCAACACAATCCGTCGAATTATTTTGCGCTTACGGAGAACTTGTACTACAAGAACACACCGGAAGGCAGAGCCGTCCAAAGTAAGTATGGCAAAATCCTCCATGCCTCCCGCCCGGAGCCACCACATAATCATCCCCGTATGCCGATGTCAAATCGAGCTAAAATCTTCTCTCCGTTTTCCGCCTTACGAGGCTATGAGGATGAGATTGCTTCCGAGGGCAGAGACCACCTCAAAGGAAACAGAATCGAGCTGTCTGAAGAAGGCAAGGAAGTTCTAAATCAAAAGATCAGCCAGCTTTGGAAAGGTCAAGAGATCACAATAAAATATTTCACGGACGGCTACTATGAGAATGTAGCCGGAGTATTGGATGCTGTGGATGTGATAAACAAAGAACTACGAATTTACACAGGATTTATAAATGATACCGGCAAAGAGCTGCCGACCATTATTGCATTTAAGGATATATTAGAGATTGGGGTGAATATGACTTGAACTACTACTTTTGCGATTCCTGCCGCTACTGCTTCTCTGCTGAGAAACTGCCGGATCGATGCCCCGACTGCGGAGCGGTAGCACACGATAATAAAAAGGCAGTACGGCCGGCGAGTAAAACGGAAATCGAGGAATTGCTCAAAATACAGAAAGAAGATAAGGAGGACACACAAAATGAAAGCACATAAATATTGGTCACTTGGCGCACTTGCCTGCATGGCAGGATGCTTCTACACGGGCTGCAAAAAGCTGATGCAAGCTCACAAGTATTTCGCTTGCGGCTCTCTGGTCTGCATGGGTATGGCAATCTACTCCGGTCACAAAATTGCACCGAAGAAGAAAAAAGCTGAAAAGCCTGAAAAATAAGAACACACGCCCTCGCCGTAACAAGCGAGGGCTTTTTTGAACTTCGGGAGTTCATTTTATTTCCGTCACAAACTATATACTTCCATCATGAGTCGTATTCCGACTTTCAGACCTTCCTCAAAAGCGGTCTTCTCCCATGTGCAGCACACCGTCCCCTGCCGGTCCATAATCTTTTCCCAAAGTGGGATCTTATCGCCGACATAGTTTCCTTCCAAGCCACGCAGCCACTCTTCCAGTTCCTTTTCCTTGGCCTTTGCTGCTTTCCCGGCAACTGTGTTTTTCTCTACTGGGTTGTTCTCCGTGTAATGCTCGTAGATCAGATCCAGCAGATTCTCCACTGGCGGGTAATACTCCGGCTCTGTTTTCTTCAAATACTCCTCCAGCATTTCCTTCAATTTTTCTATAATGCTACCATCCTTCCCAACTGAGATTCACATCCTCAGTTACGGCACATCTTACCGTAGACTTTTGCACATAGCAACCTATTTTTTGCGGTCTTTAGGATGCCCCATCTTCTCCTTCACTTCATCCGGCACATCGATCAATCCGAACCGATAGAACATTCCGTAGATGTAAGTCACTCCCCGGATATCGCCCAGAGCTTTCGGGCGGTCTACCACTTCTCCTTTAATATTCTTCAGCGCCAGCAGCACTGAACTCCACGCTAGACTTTTACTCTTCTCCCGGCGGTCGATCCACAGTTCTTTTGTGTATTCGCCGTTCCTGCCTTTTTTAATTTGGTAAGAGAATGGCAAGCCGGAGTAAGTTTTAAATTGTATCCCGGCATAGGCCAAAACCACTCCCCAAAAGTTTTCTTCTGTCGGATCAACCCTCCACCGCTTCATTGCTCTGTATCTCCGCTGCCGTTCTGCTCCAACACTGATCTTCTCTTTTTCTGCTGTGCTTGGGAAGTACACACCTTTTTTATAAGGCAGGTACGAAGTGACAGAGGCTTTGGAAAGCTGAAGAATGTTTGCGGTTGAAAGTATGGAGGTTTTGTAGTCCTGTGTTTCTCGGTATTCTTCAAAAGTGTTTTTTACTTTTTCCGCCACTTCTGATTCATACACACCTGCCGTGATGAGCAGCTTCCGTACCTTGATGGGATTTAATCCCAGCTCATCGCCGATGGACTGCAAGGACATCTCAGAATCATAAAGCACCACAGCACTTTCCATCTGCTCTTTCAGGTTCTTCCCGGCATCGTACTCCGGCTTCAGCTTCTTCCGGCCACCGCCGGGTTTCCGGGATTTATATGCTCTTTTCTCTCCCATATCTCACATTGTCTCTCCATCCTTTACTCATGTAACTCCAGCGGCAGTCCATCCGGGTCATGGAAGAAAGTCATCTTCTTGCCAGTGTAATCATCCACGCGGATTGGCTCGCATTTAATCCCGACCTCTGCCAGCTCATTCACCGTCTGTTCCACGCTATCAACGCAGAATGCAAGGTGACGTAGGCCACAGGCCTCCGGGCGGTTCACACGCTTCGGCGGATTTTCCTCTGCAAAAAGCTCCAGTTCCGTGTGCTCATTGACACGCAGATCCAGCTTCCAGTCCTTACGCTCTGGACGGTAGTTCTCTCTAATAACAGAGAATCCCAGCTTGTTCACATAGAAATCCTTTGCAGCTTCGTAGTCAGATACGATTATTGCAATATGATGTATTTTTGATAAGTTCATTTTCTCACGCTCCATTTCTTTTATTTCTATTCAATCTTTATTTTCGTTACAAACTATATATCAGCCTTCAAAAAAAACCGTGTGAACTTCTGGAGTTCAATTTGTCCACACGGCATTTATTTTTCTTGGGTTCTTGTTTATCTCAGTTTTTCAAGAATCTCGTCCGCGCTCATGCTGAATAATCCGGGGTGAAATCCATCACCTGTCCGGCGTATGGAAATCAATGTTCC
>NZ_JAAIUN010000039.1:0-29084 GCF_013317245.1 Blautia sp. MSK.20.85 | reverse complement strand
CGGAATTGCACAGATGCCGGTTGCTGGTTCTACATACTGGAACATGGTGCATGGTTTGTATGGAGAGGAAGCACCGCAGGATGAAGAAGGAATGCAGACCATGATGAATCTTGCCAGAAACATGGTGTGGATGTAGAGTGAGGGGAGTTTTGCGATGCGACAAAACTTCCTTTCTTTCATTCGTTCTCTTCGATTATGTGAAGATGGAAAAGTCAAGCGGATATTCGCAATCCGCTTCGCTACTTGCTCATAACCAAATAACTGCTCCGCAGTTTATCAGGAGGAGCTTGCGCTCATCCTGATACAAGCAAGTCCCCACCCACTGCTTATTGCTTTTCGCAATTGAAGCAGGGGACTTACTTGATTTGGTTAAAACTACAGGGAAAAAAATCAGGAGGCAAAAAATGCAGGAAGCGATCAAAAACAGAAGAAGTATCCGAAAATACAAAGACACGCCGGTTTCCAGACAGCAGCCCATATATAACCGGTGCGGAGCATACTCTTCAGATCATGAGACAGGCTCCGGTGGTTATTTTTGTTGTAAATGAAATTGCGGCATCCTTTGATAAGATACTGACTATGGATGAACGTGTATCGGAAATCTGCAATGCACAGTCCATAGGTGCAGCCATTGAAAATATGACACTTACCGCTACAGAACTTGGTCTTGGAAGCCTGTGGATCTGTGATACATTTTTGCACAGAAAGAGCTGAGCGAATGGCTGAATGGAGAACTTTATGCGGCACTGGCCGTGGGCTATGCAGAGGAAAAAACCTGCGCCAGACCAAGGAAAAAACCGGAAAATACTATAGAATGGCGGTTATAAAAATATTTTCACTGAAACCAGATAAAAATATCCATGTTGAAAAATAAAAATCAAGATAGCTGGTCAGGAAATATGGAGCTGACATCAATACTTCACAGAGCATGGCAGGCGGTGGGAGCCTTTTTACAGAGAAATACTTACTTAATCCTACAACACCTCCCTTGCAGTACAGATAAAATCCCTGGCATACTGAGGAAGATAGGTACCTCTTCGGTATGCAATAGTCAGTGTGCTGAAAACGCCATCTTCACCAACGGAAAAGCAGGCTGGTTTTACAGGGAGGTCCATATTTCGGACATAGGTTTCTGGAGTGAAGCACATACCAAGTCCCTGCATGCAGAGCTTGACACAGGTTTCTGTGTTGCGGCTCTGGATGGGTACGTAGGGTTTGATATGGGCAGCTTTCAAAGCTTCCAGTGAAAGCTGTCCGGTGGTCTGTTCCGGAAAATGCAGGATAAAAGGCTCTTCTGCCAGAAGGGAGAGATCAAGTTTCGGGTATGTGCTGTGAGTGGATGCCTTGCCGGCAGATGCAAGGGGATGATCCGGCGGCATGATCAGAAGGATCTCTTCCTTTTTCAGAAGCTCATATTCCAGCTTGGGGTGTTCATGAACCTCGTTAAAAATGCCGAAATCAAGCTGATCGTTAAGAAGAAGTTTTTCCTGGATGGAATAGGCTTCTTCCAGGATATTAACCTTTACTTTGGGATATTTTTGAAAAAAAGAGGTCATGATCTGAGGAACCATACAGGTACTCCTCATCAGAGGGAAAGCTACGTTCAGTTCCCCTTCATTATTTTCTGTAAGATCTTTCAGTTCTTTTTCCCAGTCCTGCCGTATCTGCAGGATCTTTCGGGCATATTCCATGTATTTGCGGCCTGCGAAGGTAGGCGTATAGCTGTTTCCACTTCGGCTGAACAGTTTGGTTCCCATTTCCCGCTCCAGTTTCTGGAGATGTTTGGTTAAGGTTGGCTGAGAAATATAAAGCTCCTGAGCAGCTTTTGTAAGGTTCTGATGTTTTGCGATGCAGAGAATATACTGCAGTTCATGGTAATTCATAGACTCCTCCGACTATTCTATTTTGGCATAATTTTTATGTATAATATGAATTTGACTTCCTGATATGGGTATTTTACAATACTTTCTATCATCATATCAAGGGGGAAAAACAAATGAAAAACTGGCTGGAAAAACAGTTCAGACTGTCTGAGTTCAATACAGATATAAAAACAGAACTTCTGGCAGGTCTGACAACCTTTGTAACTATGGCATACGTACTTGCCACGATTCCCAACATTCTGGCAGGTGCCGGCTATGACAAACATACGACGCTGACGGTTATGATCCTTCTGATCATTGTGACCAGCTGTGCAATGGCATTGTTTACCAATCGTCCATTTGCTCTGGCACCGGGACTTGGAAGCGTAGGGATCATTGCATCTATGATCACCAATGAAGGGGTAAGCATGCCCATCGCAGCAGGGGTGAATTTCTGACAGTGAAAGACGGAGAGATCCTTTCTGAGCTTGCACTTCCGGTATGTGGGCTTCTTTCTGAGAAATCCATCGAGGAAAACGGCCTTGCACTGAAAGCGGTAAGAAAAAGCCTTGTGGATCTGGGCTATGTGCATAATAATCCGATCATGTCTGTGGGCACTCTGGGCTTACCGGTAAGTCCGGCACTGAAACTGACAGACCGGGGCCTGGTGGATGTGAAAAAAGGGGAAATTGTTCCGCTGATTGTAAGTGAAAAGAGAAATAAATAAAATATCGTTGTTTTTACAGTCGGATCATGTTATAATGAGTCGTCAATGAAGACACTGCGATGGGAGCAGTGTCTTTTTTTGTATAAAAAACAGGGGGAAGATCAAATGAAAGAAAAGAAAAAACTGTCTCTGGCCATGCAGATCTTTATTGCGCTTGTACTGGCCATCATTGCTGGTCTGCTTATGCAGAGCCATGCGGATTTTGCCGAATCTTATATTAAACCATTCGGTACCATATTTTTGAATCTCGTTAAATTTATTGTTGTTCCAATCGTGCTTTTTTCCATTATGTGTGGAATCATCTCCATGAGTGATATCAAAAAGGTTGGTGCGATCGGTCTGAAAACCGTTATCTTTTATCTTTGTACCACTGCTTTTGCGGTTACCATAGGACTTACTGGCGGAAATCTTTTTAAAGGACTTTTTCCGGTGGTAGCGACTACGGATCTGACATATGAAGCAGCAGAGGCTACTTCTTTTATGGATACAATTGTAAATATTTTCCCGTCAAACTTTGTATCTCCCATGGTAGAAGCAAATATGCTGCAGATCATTGTGATGGCCATTCTTCTTGGTTTTGCCATTATCCTGGTAGGAGAAAAAAATATCCGGGTAGTAAATGCGTTTAATGATCTTAATGAGATTTTTATGAAATGCATGGAAATGATCCTGAAGCTGTCACCCATCGGTGTGTTCTGCCTGCTGTGCCCGGTCATTGCGGCAAACGGTCCGACGATCATCGGATCTCTTGCAATGGTACTTCTGGCCGCATATATCTGTTATATTGTCCATATGCTTGTTGTGTATTCTCTTATTGTTAAGACCATGGGCGGATTAAGCCCTGCAAAATTTCTCAAGGGAATGCTTCCTGCCATTATGTTTGCGTTTTCCAGTGCTTCTTCTGTGGGAACCCTTCCGATCAACCTGGAATGTACAGAAAAGCTTGGAGCAAAAAGAGAAGTTGCATCTTTTGTACTTCCACTGGGCGCAACGATCAATATGGATGGAACTGCGATCTACCAGGGTGTCTGTGCAATCTTTATTGCATCCTGCTATGGTATTTCCCTTACACTTCCGCAGATGCTGACTATTGTTCTTACCGCAACACTGGCTTCCATCGGAACTGCCGGCGTGCCCGGAGCGGGTATGATCATGCTGGCAATGGTTCTTACATCTGTGGGACTTCCGGTGGATGGTATTGCACTTGTTGCAGGTGTTGACCGTATCTTTGACATGGGACGTACTACCGTCAACATTACAGGCGATGCAGCTTGTACTATTGTAGTCTCCAATATGGAATCCAGGCGTGAGGCCAGAAAAGGGGCAAAACAGTAATCAGATACTGCTGAAAAAAATCTGCATTTTTTAATCTCAGGATTGGAAGATGCAGTTTTTTTGTTATAATTTCCAAAGAGCAGATCAGTGAGCTCCTGCATGCGGCACGGTCAGTTGGGTATGCATAGGAAAATCCTTTGCACCAGGCCAAGGAAAAAGCCGAAAATACTATAGAATAGACAGAGTAACTTTGAAGGCTATTGGTCTGACCTTTAAATGATAGATGAGAAAAATAAAAATTCATGGTAAAATAAAAGCATGCAATATAAAAAGGCAAAAACAGGAGAAAACGTATGAAAAAGAGTCACTTTGAACTGAAGAATTATGTTACTGCAACCAGTGTTTTTGTCCTGGCGGTTGTGGCAGGAATTTTGATTTTCTTTGGGTGCGTGCAGAGATCTGTGCAGGTGAATTCTCAGAAAACTTTAAAGACCAATGTGGAAAGACAGAGAGAGCATCTGTGGACGATTCTGGATATCAATTATCAGTATCTGAATGAAATTGCCTCTGCAGTAGGAAAGTCAGAAGAACTTTTTTCCGAAGAAAATAAAGAACGTCTGGTGTCCATCTATGAGAAAACAGATCTGGAACGGGTAGCGCTCATCGACAAAAATGGGGATGCGTATTATGATAATGGAGCTACCAAGAATGTTTCGCACAGAAGATATTTCAAAGAGGCAATAAGCGGAAAACAGACTCTCAGTGATCCGCTGGAAAGCAGTGTTGACTACGAAGTGAGAGTTGTGCTTGGAGTGCCTGTATACAAAAATGATAAGGTGATTGGAGTTCTTGGCGGTTCCTGTAATGTTACCGCACTGAGCCATATGTTGTTTGATGATCTTTTTGACGGAGCCGGAAACAGTTTTCTGGTCACCAGTGATGGAGAGATCATTGCATTTGACAGTGGATCTGCTTCCAGTACGGAGATTACGTATGGAACCAATCTTTTTGAGTATTATGGAGAGAAAAATCTCAGAGGAAAACATACGCTCCAGGATATGCAGGTGGATTTCAAAAAGGGTGACAATGGACTGGTAAAGCTCAGCCTGGGCGAAAGAAAAGAAGAAGTCTGTTATCTGGCATATATGCCGATTGGATACAATGACTGGATGATCTGCTACACAGTTCCTGTAAAAAATGCCCAGCAGGTATATGATTTTATTTCCAGATATGAACTGATATTTATGGGAGCTTTCTGCATTTTGGTAGCAATGCTGGTTTTGTATATCATAGTGCGCAATAATAAAGAAAAGGCAGCGTTGATCCGGTCTGCACAGACCGATGCTTTGACAGGTGTTTATAATAAAGAGAATACACAGAATATGATTGATGAAATACTACGGAAAAAAGATCCCGACAGTTTTCATGGCTTTTTGATCCTGGATATGGATCATTTTAAAGAGGTTAATGATGTTTATGGGCATGCTATGGGAGATAAAGTTCTGGAGATGCTGGGAAATTTTCTGAAAAAACAGTTCCGGGAGCAGGATGTGATCGGACGCATCGGGGGCGATGAATTTGTGATTTTACTTTATAACATTGGCTCCCGTCAAAATATGGAAAACAGGGTAAAAAGTCTTCAGGAAAAAATTCGTGAAATCCATATGGATGGAATGGAAGGTCATACGTTTACTTTAAGCGCGGGCATTGCTTTTGCACCGCAGGACGGGGATACTTTTATGGAACTGTATCAGAAGGCAGATCTTGCTCTTTATCAGGTAAAACGTTCCGGAAGGAACGGATACCGGATCTATAAATAACAGAATAAAAAGAAGACAGAAGATATCCGGCAGGGAAAACAGGAAATCTTCTGTCTTTTTTACATAAATCGGAAGGTTAATATCTGCTTTGAAGTTCTTATGCTTCCGTGATTTTCTGAATGATCGTTCTGTTTATGACAACCAGAAAAGCTACAGATACGATCAGAGAGATAATTTCCGCAATGGGGAATGCCCACCACACTGCGTGAAGTCCGCCGATGGAAGCAAGGATATAAGCGGCAGGTACCAGGACAAAAAGCTGACGCATGATGGATACGATCATACTGTATATAGCTTTTCCAAGTGCCTGGAATACAGTTCCTGCAATGATACAGAACCATGCGATCAGGTAATGGATACCAATGATCCGAAGTGCGGGAATACCGATGGCAAGCATATCACTGGAAGCGCTGAACAGTTCCAGCAGTGTTTTCGGAATGAATTCGAAGGCAAGGAAACCGATAAATGTAAAACAGAATGCAATGAACATGCTGACTTTGACAGTTTTAAGCATACGCTTTCTATGGCGTGCCCCATAATTGTAGGCAATGATCGGTGTAATACCGTTGTTAAGCCCAAATACAGGCATGAAGAAAAAACTCTGTAATTTGAAATAAACGCCAAATACCGCAGTTGCGGTAACTGTGAACTGTATCAGGATCAGATTCATGCAGTAGGTCATGATGGAACTGATGGACTGCATGATGATCGAGGGAATACCTACTGCGTAAATATGGCTGATGATCTTAAGATCAGGACGGAAGCCCTTAAAACTGAGCCGTACTTCATGATTAAATTTATGATTGCAGGTTCCGGCAACGATGCAGGCTACACACTGTCCGATCACGGTAGCCACGGCAGCTCCGGTAACTCCCATTTTCGGAACACCGAGAAGACCAAAGATCAGGATCGGGTCAAGGATGATGTTGGTGACTGCTCCGCACAGCTGGGAAGTCATGCTGAAGATTGTTTTTCCTGTGGATGTGAGCAGACGCTCAAAGAAAAACTGTCCAAGCAGACCAAAGGAGAACATCATAACTGTGCTGAGATATTCGATTCCAAATTTAAGGATCTCAGGATCTGCGTTATGTACCTGACTGGCGTAAAATGGTTTTACAACCGTAGCTCCAAGAACCAGGAAAACCAGGTAACTTAAGCCGTACAGGAAAGCAGCGTTGCTGGCTGTGCGGTTGGCTTTTTCGAATTTTTTTTCTCCAAGGGATTTGGAAAGCAGTGCGTTCATACCGACACCGGTACCGGCACCTACTGCGATCAGAAGTGTCTGCAGCGGAAAGGCCATGGAAACCGCAGTCAGAGCATTTTCAGACAGCATGGCAACGAAAACACTGTCCACAATATTGTACAATGCCTGTACCAACATAGAGATCATCATTGGCAGAGACATGTTCAGTACAAGTTTCCCTACGGGCATGGTGCCCATTTTGTTTTCTGCTATGGGAGCAGATGTACTTTTTTGATTCATACTTCCTCCATTTATTATTTTTATATTTTTTGTCTAATTGGATATATTAGCATGAAAATATAAGGGTTTCAAGAGAAGAAGAGTATCTGTATAAAATATCGTTGCTATTCCGCAGAGATTCTAATAAAATAAAAGGAACACATAAGAGAATTTTTACAGAATATGGAGACAATAAATGCAGAAAGCAGAATATCGTTATTATGAAATTTCTCGGGATATTCCTGTTCTGGTGCTTACCGGGGAAAAGTGGGAAACTATTTACGGGACAGACAATATGCATTTTCATAATTATCTGGAGATCGGTTATTGCCATTATGGAAAGGGAACGGTGCAGCTCGCGGATCGAGAACTTACTTATGATGCCGGCACCATTACATTCATTCCTCATAACATTCCGCACAGGACATGTCCGGAGCAGAAAAAGGCAGATGAGAAGCAGAAGTGGGAATATCTGTTTGTTGATTCCGATACTATTTTGAAAAAATGTTTTGCAGATGTGCCGGAAAAGTACGTAAAATTAAAAAAGAACCTGGAGCAGAAAGTTTTTGCGCTGGATCAAAAAAACAATAAAAGAGCGGCAGAACTGATGCAGATGATCATAGAGGAAGAACAGTGTAAAAGGCCAAATTACAAGTATGCGATTCCGGCTCTTGCACTGAACCTTTTGCTGTTTTTTGACCGGCTGGGGCAGGAAAAAATGGAAGAAACCCCGCTCTCGGATACAATGGATTATATTCGGAAACTGATAAATTATATGGAACTGCACTATATGGAAAATATTATGGCGAAGGATCTTGCCAAATGCTGTGAGTTAAGTGAAACGCATATGAGGAGGATCTTTCTGGAACATACCAATACAACACCCCTTGAATATCTGAATCTGGTGCGGATCAATAAAGCCTGTGAACTTCTGATGAAAGGAAACTGTTCAGTGGAGAGTGTATCCGAGCAGGTCGGATACACGGTTTTATCTACCTTTATGCGGAATTTTAAAAAGATCACCGGACTTTCCCCGAATTCATGGAGAAAGAAAGCGCTGGAAGATCCGGAAAACATTGGAGCATATCAGATTTCAGTATTTAAAGGATGGTAAATAACAGCGATAAAGATCAGCTGCAAAGAGGAGTGCGTAATTATGAAAAAATGGAAATGTTGTTTAACAGCGATTGTGATCGCGGCGGGAAGTATGCTTGTGGGATGTCAGGAATCTTCATCAGCGAAGCCTATAGAAGCCATGTATATCCCGGCGGGAGAAGACGGTCACCTGATGGTAGGAGAGGGAACAGGAAATGTTTTTACCGTGACAATGCCCGATAATATCCAGGATAAAAACGGAAAAAAAATCTCCGAGGAAGACCTGAACCGGGGCGATATCGTAGCAATCTACGGCGACGAGATCATGTTGGAATCCTATCCTGGCCAGTATCCAGGTGTAACAAAGATCAAAGTTGTCAAAGAAGGAAAAGCATCCGATGCCGACCAGTATCAGGACATTCTCGATGAATTCTGGCCGGAAAAAGATCCCGGGGAACTGCCGTATCTGAACATAGGATACCGTGCATCTTATGGTGAAGTCAGCGCAGCAGCCACGCGCGGAGGATACAGCTGGAGCTATGCAGATAAAGATGGGGTTGAACAGAATAAAACGGCAGACAGTGCAGCAGTCACTCAGTGGCCAGACCTCCCGGTTATGAATGTGGACGGGACTACAGATATGGAACTGTATTTCGACACAAAACCAGAAAAAGTAATAACAACCGCATTTCCGGCAGAACTTTCCGGAGAAAGCGATCCAGGCGCAGGAGCAGAAGCGGAAGTAGAAGAAAAAGATGGAAATTATATAGTAAAAGATGTACAGAAAGATATGATCTACCTGATCCGTGGAGAGTGGGGAAATGGATGGGTGGAATTTGGGTTTGATGTGGGATAAAAAATAAAAAGTTGGAATGTGACTGGTGGAGTATGTGATCAAGCATACTCCATTTTTTTAGGATGAGGTGCAAACCTCAGAAAACCCAAACTTTATAAAAATATAATTGACAAAATACAAAAATAGTAATATCATAAAACTATGAATAAATGAGGTGCGCATCTCAATGATCAAAACCTCAAGGAGGAATAATATAATGGAGAAAACAGAGTTTACGCAGGCAAGAAAGAAAACAGAACTTTTATACATGCTGGAAATGATGATGAGAAATCCAGAAGCTCCGGAAGAGAAGAGAAATAATCTGAAAATTTACATAATAAATGTAGATCAGGGACCAAATTCCTGCTTGTATACAACAAAAACAAACGTTGCTTTTCTGAATACATGCATAGAAAGGCTTCCTCGAAATTATGAACATCTGGACGGAATCCAGAGAGCATTAAAACAGAAAAATGTAGATGATATTGAACAGGGACATCTTAAAAGCAGTCGGTACGATACACCGAATTCCGTTACGATCATGCTGAAAGAACAGTGCAACTTTTATGAGCTTCAGGATGTAGCAGGAATGAATGAAATTAAATGTCTGGTGATCCATCTGGACCAGATTTATGAATATTTAAACAGTCCGGAAGCTGAGACAAATGAAGAAGGTTTTCTGATAGATCCGGAAGCTGCGACTATCGGATATATGATTGACGGACATCATAGAAATGAAGGTGCATATAATGCGGCAAAGAAGATAAAAGAAGTAATGGAAGAGAGAGAAATCCAAGATAATGATGAGGTTTATCAGAAATATCAGTATGAATTTCCAACCAGTATTTATATTGGGAGAAGCCGAAAAGACATGGCTGGAATTTTTGGAGGTATCAACAATAAACAGCAGAAACCTTCGGCTATCCACGTGATGGCGATCCGTCAGATGAGCCTGGATCTGGATGAAGAAGAAGATCTGGCAGCACGTGTCATGGAAAAGATGAACAGTGAAAATGACAGTGTACTGAAAGATCGGATCAAGGTATGTGACGGAAGATTACCAAAGGGAGCTCCGGCTACATTCCTGAACAATGCAAAAATGGTAAAGCTGATCACAGACTGGTGGAAGGTTGCCATGAAGAATCCATCTTCCTGGAAATGTAAGGGCACGGACAACAACATTTATACATTTTTGAATGATTATCTTACAGCTTATAAAGAAGTTTTCCCGGAAGCATGGGATAACAAGAACTATGTACTGACAAAAACTATGGGCTTTGATATCATTTTTTCAATCTGCAATCAGCTTACTTTGAACGCTGTGGACATTTCCGGAGTAAACCGACTGCCGGATAAAGATGCATTTGTATCTATCCTTCAAAAAGTATTTTTTACAAAAGATGACAGTGGAAATATGGTACCAGTCGAGGTTGAGCTTGATGGCGAAAATGCAGTTCCATTTAACTGGGAAAGCAGCATCTACGGTTCACATTCCAGTGGAAAGGGAATCAATATCCTGAAAAAAATAGTGGAGCAGCTGATCATAAGCAGAGTGGATCACTGATTGGGCGCAGGTTGTGAGAGGTATTTTTTCGTATTGGTAAAAAATTATATACAGACTTGCTTTTCGGATACAGGGCGTTTCAGTATTGCGCAATATTTGTGCTCATAATTCCAGAACTTATAATTGCACAATACATACGACACCGGAAAATGATACGCTGATTCAAAATAATAGTGCTGTAGTCAGTCTCAAAGCAATGAATCTTCCGGCGGATTGGAAAGGACATTTAAGTGTATAAATGCAGTAGGTTGGCATAAAATAATAAAACAGTCCCAACCAAGCATTTTTGCTCAAATTGGTTAGGCATTCGGCGGAGTGTTAAGACAAGCACTTCGCCATTTTTATTTTGATGAAGAATATTCATAATACAGAGTGATGGTAAACGCTACAGTATAGTCAAGGCTGTATCAGCGGACATCAAAGATGGAATACATCTGTATAAGGATATGATGAAATATTTTATTTGTAATATGAAGAAATATGGAATATACTTAAAGATATATAACCCAAGAGAGGCTAACGAGAATGTGTAGTGTGGCAAAACCAATTATTAAACAAATTAGAGATAGTCGAGAGGCATTGGACTTTTTTGAGACAGTATCATTGCCTGCAGAGGATGAGAAAACGCAGGCTATTATAATGGATTTTCCTACAGTTTATATTCATAATTGGCAGGATTCTGGAGCATTTGAGGTATATGTTGGGGAGACAAATAATATTTTTAAGAGAACACGACAGCATTATGATGCTGCTTTAAATCAGCCAGGATGGCAGAGCAAATTGTTGAAAAAAAATGCAAGTCTTTTTATTATAGGTCATGAACATTTCAATAAATCGTTAACGCTCGACATAGAGAATCGCTTAATGCATTATATGATGAGTGTAGAGCGTGTGAAACATGTATATAATTTAAGAGATAATCCGCAAACGAGTTATTACCCTATGGAAGAATTTGATGAAATATTCAGCAAAATTTGGAGAGGACTCAGAAAAGAAAATAAAGATTTATTTCCGACAGAAAGCGCAATAAAAGATTCAGCAATATATAAAGCGTCACCACTTCATAAACTAACTAAAGAACAGGAAGAGGCAAGGGAACTTATTATCCAAAAAGTTTCTGAGGCACTTGAAAAAGAAGAAACGAAGCAACTGATTTTTATTGATGGTGAAGCTGGAACGGGAAAGACTGTTTTAACTAGTAGTACATTTTATGAATTATATTGTCAGGCAGAGGAGAGTAATAAAGAATTAAAATGCCAGTTGTTGGTTAATCATGATGAACAGATTATAGTATATGAGCAAATAGCAGAGAAGCTTGGGCTGACAGAAAAATACGGGAAGGTTGTTAGTAAACCCACGACTTTTATCAATAATCATTCAGAAAATGATCCTATCGATGTGGCATTTGTTGATGAAGCGCATTTGCTTCTTACACAAGGCAAACAGTCATATCGAGGTGAAAATCAGTTGAGAGACATTATAGATAGAGCTCGTGTGACGGTAGTAATGTTTGATGAAAATCAGATTCTCACAACAGAGCAGTTTTGGGAATCTCAGATTCTTGAGAAGTACAGAAACCAAGCAAAAGCGGAAAATAATCATATCGCATTATATAAGCAACTTCGTATGCAGGTAGATTTTGCAACAATGGATTGGATAGATTCCTTTACAAAAGAGAGATGCTTAAAGAAAATTCCAGATACATTTGGAGGATATGACATCAAGGTATTTGATAAGCCTGAATTGCTTGATGTGGAGATTCAGAAAAAAGCAAAAGAAAGTGATTCGATGTTGTCAAGGGTGATTGCAACTTATGATTGGGAATATAGCTCAAATCATAGACCAGAGGACAGGCTTATGAGGTATTGGGAAGTACTGATTGGAAAATGGCATAAGCCTTGGAATAGGGAGTTGGAGTCTGAACTTACAAGAAAAGAAAAAAGAGCTATTAAAGGATTAGCGTGGGCTGAACAACCGCAAACGATAAATGAAGTTGGTTCAACATTTACAATTCAAGGATTTGATCTTAATTATGCCGGAGTTATTCTTGGACCATCTGTGAAATATCGTAATGGAAAGGTAATATTTGATCCTTTGGAAAGTTGTAATGAGAAGGCAATTCGAAATAGAACATTATCTGATGGAACAAAACAGAAATTTGGTGAAATACTAATTCAGCATGAAGTGAGAGTCTTAATGACACGAGGAGTTAATGGAATGTATATTTATGCCTGTGATCCAGAACTTCAGAAAGCGTTATTAGAAGCAGCAAAATAAAGGAGTAAGTTTAATTATGAAGCAGGAAACAATAGATAGAATCAGAAAATTTACAGAGGACAGAGACTGGGAGCAGTTTCATTCGCCAGCAAACCTTGCAAAATCTATCGTAATTGAGGCGGCAGAGTTATTGGAGTGCTTCCAGTGGTCTGATGAAGAATATGATCTGCAGCATGTCAAGGAGGAGTTGGCGGATGTTTTGGTTTATAGTCAGAATCTGTTAGATAAGCTGGAACTGGATGTGGATGAGATTATAAATATGAAGATGTCGCAGAATGAAGCAAAGTATCCGGTAGAAAAGGCAAAAGGGAGCGCGGTCAAGTACGATCAGCTGTAACAGTAGAGAAGGAAGAGGAGTTATAAGAACATGATAAAAGTTTTATTCGTGTGCCACGGCACTACCTTAGCAAAATTCTGAAAAACCTTGATTTTACAGTATATTTTTGAACCAGTAGGGATGTTTTACTAAGTTTTTACTAAAGAGGAATCCCTAGCACGAATTGTGAAAAGTAACATATAGTATGACCTTATTAATTGGTAGAACAATTGGTAAGGTCCTTTTTTATTTCAAGGAGGTTCAAAATGAAAAGTACAGCGTTAGGAGCAGAAAACATTATTTTTATCAGTGATGCACATGAAAAATTCTACTATGAAAAATTACAAGAAGTACGGTATCAGGATGTGTACCATAAGGCATTGTGTTATTGTCTGGGTATTAATGGAGATACCAGAAAAAATGCTGACAGAATTTATAATTTTAAAACGGGGTCTGTTAAAACGAAATGTTTACATGAAGGATGGCAGACAAGCGGTAGCTTAAAAGTAGTGAGGATGGCATTTAATCTGTACTGTAACAGCACGCCAAGCGTTTGGGATTATGAAGATGCAGAGGAACAGGTAAACGAGTGCAGACAGTATACAGTAGAGGATATCTTCTGCTGTGCATATGCACCATATTTTTGGCAGGCAGTACAGATCCGTTATCCGGAATATGTAGTGTACAATCAAAAGTTACATGCCATGCTTGGAGGAATAGATTAATGCTGAAAGTGAGACTGATGGGAACAAAAAATGATATTGCATGGTTTCAGAAAATCCTGCAGCGTCATCCTAAAATTGAAGTTATGGAATTATCGGAACTTTATTCCAATAAAGGGACGAGCAAATATTATAGAGCTTATGCTGAAATTGAAAAAAGTAATGTAAATAAAAAATAGTAGAAAAACAGGAGAATTATATCATGTGCAAAATAATCGCAATCGCAAATCAAAAAGGTGGAGTAGCAAAGACTACAACCACTATTAATCTTGGAGTAGGACTGTCTAAGGTTGGAAAACGTGTAATGCTGATAGATGCTGATCCACAGGGACATTTGACAATGGGACTTGGTTTTCCAAAGAACTTAAGGGTAACATTGAAAACAATGATGGAAAATATCATTATGGGATTAGAATTTGATCCCAGGGAAGCAATTTTACACCATGAGGAAGGAATAGATGTAATTCCATCTAATAAACTTCTTTCGGGAATGGACATGTCATTATTTACGGTAGAGGACAGAGAAAAAGTCTTAAAAGAATATCTGGAACTTTTGGAAAATGATTATGACTATATCCTGATTGATTGTATGCCCTCGTTGGGAATGATGACAATTAATGCGTTAAGTGCAGCTGATAGCGTTTTGATTCCGGTGCAGCCTCAATACTATGCGGCAGATGGCCTCATGGAATTACTGAAAGTTGTGAAAGGCATTCATCAGAGATTTAATCCTGATTTACAGATTGAAGGGATTCTGTTTACAATGGACAGCAGTCATTATAATAATTCAAAGAGAAATAAGCAGGCAGTACGAGATGCTTATGGAGCAGAGATTATAATTTTTGATCAGACAATTCCAAGAACAGAAGCTCTTGCCGAAACTGCATCAGAAGGTGTCAGTATTTTTTCTTACGATGCAAAAGGAAAAGGTGCGTACAGTTATCAAGCACTTGTCCAGGAGGTGCTGAATCATGCGTAAACCTAAGAAAGAAATTCAGCTTACTTCTTATGATGAATTGCTTGGAATCAATGAAGCCGAACAGAATACTCTTAATCAGATTGTTGAAGTGCCATTAAATGAGTTACATCCTTTTAGAAATCATCCATTTCATGTAAATGATGATGAAAAAATGGCTGAAACAGTAGAAAGTATTAAGAATTATGGCATCTTAAATCCTGCATTGGTACGTCCTCGCGCAGAGGGAGGATATGAACTGATTGCTGGTCACAGGAGAAAACGTGGTTGCGAACTGGCTGGAAAAAGTAAAATGCCAGTACTCATACGGAACTATACCGATGATGAAGCCGTAATCGTTATGGTGGATTCTAATATACAGAGAGAAAATTTGCTTCCAAGCGAAAAGGCATATGCTTATAAAATGAAGATGGATGCAGTAAAACATCAGGGCATAAAAGACGAAAACGCAGCTTCTGTTGACAGTGCAGATCTGGTTGGACAGGCTGCCGGTGACAGTGGAAGAACCGTTCAGCGTTACATACGCTTGACCTGTCTTATTCCGGAATTGCTGAAATTGTTGGATGAAGGAAAGATTAATTTTACAGTAGGTGTTTCATTAACCTATTTATCAGAAATGGAGCAGATTTGGGTGAAAGACTGCATAGTGTCTGGAGCAAGCTCTGTTACAGGTTCAATGGCAACAAAACTGAAGCAATACAGCGATGAAGGTAATCTGACAGAATTAGCGGTACAGCTTATTCTGAATGAAAAGAAAACAGAGACAGGAAAAGTTACTTTAACTGAAAAGAAAATACGAAAGTATTTCCCAAAGGAATATAACAGAGAACAGATTGAACAGGTTATCTATGAACTGCTTGATAACTGGAAGAAAAGCCAATAACGAGGGAAGGAGGGAAAGCAAAATGGCAAAATCCGAAAGCACAAAAATAGAGTTTGGTTATTTTCACGATTATGAATCGGAACAGTTTGCTTTTTACCGTATTCCCAAAGTATTATTCACAGATGAATATTTCCGTAATCTGTCCAGCGATGCAAAGGTTCTTTATGGGCTGATGCTGGACAGAATGGCTTTATCTATCAGACATCAGTGGTTTGATGAAGAGGGTAAGGTTTATATTATTTTTACTGTTGAACAGGTTATTCAGTATATGAATTGTGGAAGAGATAAAGCAATGAAAACGCTTGCAGAACTGGATACCAAAAAGGGAATCGGATTAATTGAAAGAGTCAAACAAGGATTTGGTAAACCGGATATTATTTATGTAAAGAACTTTATTTTAAGGACATCAAAAGATGTTAAAAACAATGATGAATCCGAAGAGAGTATTCAACAAAATCGAGAGGTCGAAGAAGTCGACTTATCGGAGTCGGAAAAATCGACTTATCGTGGTCGGAAAAATCGACTTCAAGGGGTCGGAAAAACCGACTTCAAGAGGTCGGAAAATACGACTTATCGTGGTCGAAAAATCAGAACTACAGAAGTCGGAAAAACCGACCCTAATAATACTAATTATAATTATACTGATATTAGTAATACTGACAGAAGTAATACTGATCTTATCAATCTTTCAGATTCTTCCGAACAGCAGTCAATGGATTTGATGGAAGAGATGGAGTTATTCCAGATGAATACTGCACTTGTAAAAAGAAATATTGAATATGACTGTCTTGTACAACGATGCAGACTAGGGGAACAGCAACAGTTGGATGAAATTGTGGCACTAATTGTGGAAACAATCAGCATAGAACGGGAGAATATTACGATCAGTGGAGTGAAATACCCATATCAGTTCGTAAAAAGCAGATTATTGTTGCTGGAAGAAAGCCACATAGAGTATGTACTTGATTGTCTGCATGAGAATACCAGGGAAGTAAAGAACATAAAAGCGTACTTGCTTACCTGTCTTATGAATTCAATAACGACAATAGGCAATTATTACCAGGCAAAAGTAAATCATGATATGTACGGAGGTGGCATATGAGAGGAAAAGAAATTATAACAAAATTGATAATTCCTGGTGCAATAGCTATGATTATCTGCTTAATTGTTCACCCTATGTGCATGAATGGTGAAATATTAGACTGGAGAAAATTATTGCTTTTTGTGGGAATACCTTTCGGAATCCAGAAAATGTTTTTGCTGGTCGTTCCAAGAAATGTGGGGACAGGGGAAATGCTTGGTTTGGTGGTACTTAAACTGATGGTAGGAAGTTTGATTGGAATAGGGGTTCTTGCCTGGAGATTATTAGCTGTAGCAGGCATTTTGCTAAAAAACGGCATTTCTGGAATTATATGGATCATAAAAAGACTGAAAGAAATGGTGATCAAAAATGAGCGAAAAGCAACTGGAAAAATTGTATTATAGCATTTATCCAATGAATCAATGTGAGACACAAAGTAAAAGTTATGAAGAGACAAAGGAACTGTGTGAAACATTAGAAAAGGAAATGATAAGTCTAATGAGTCCGGATCTGCAGGCAATGTTTGAGGATTACAAGGAATATACTTTAAATCTTAAACAAACAGAACAGAGAGACGCTTACATAGATGGATTAGCGTTTGGGATTCGCACAATTTCGGAAGCCTTTTTACATGAGAACAAAAATAGAATATGGTGATTGAAAAAGCAGTCTGTCAAGGCTGCTTTTTCTGTACCGCTTACATAGGAGGATGAGATGTGATTGATTTGATAATTATTATTATGGCAGGAATAGTGCTTTTGTTTTTGCTGTCTTGTTGCTTTATGGTTGCAAGGCTATTGGATGAGGAAATATCTATGTATGGATATGAAGGAAAAGAAAACTGGGAAAGGGAACAACTTCCCGACAAATTGTCGAGAAGTTCAACAGATGAAAGACATGGAGATAAATGAAAAGATTCGTTATTTTCGGAAACAGAGAGGGCTATCGCAGGAGCTGCTTGCAGAACGAACAGGAATTAATGTGAATACAATTCGGAAGTATGAAATAGGCATACGAAAGCCGAAAGTAGAACAATTAAAGAAAATTGCGGATGGACTTGAAATTAGTGTAATAGAATTTTTGGATATTGAAATAGAAAATGAAGCGGACTTGATTGCTATGCTGAAAAAAATCAGTCCGTTTTTTAAATGGGACGGATTGCTTCATGTATTGGTGGGGGAAAAGTTTTTATGATTGGTGTTGGAAGTGCATTGGTATCACTGTTGCTGATCTTTGTTTGTTATTCACTGACACTGACAGCGAAAAGAGCAGATGAAAATTTATTGATGATTTGTGAAAAGAATCAGAAAAATGAAGAAGAGAGAGGAAACCGAGAAATGGAATCACAGAGAGACATTTTAAGAGTAATTGAAAAAGAAATCAAAAAAGGAAGTGCGCCAGTTGCATTTGCAGGTTTGGGGTTTTCCGAGGAATGTTATCATTTGGTAGATAGTCAGGCTAAGATGAACCAACTTTTAGATTATTTTTTTCGCAATGAAGAATACGCAGCTTTGGCAGAGCGGCAGGTGAAAAGTAATATCTATGCAGAAATGGGCAAAAGGCTGAATTTCCGTAGTGCCAGATCTGATCGAGACAGAAAGAATATGGAGGTAGCGGCAAAACGATGGATTAAGAAAAAGCATCCAACATTTGATGGTGATGTATATGTCGAAAATATCCGGTGTTTTCTGGACATTTCCCAAGAAGAGTTAGAAAAACGTAAATGTACAGTCAATGAACAGGATACGACAGCACTTATTTTCAGCCAGAAACATCTTGAAGCATTATACTTGCAATGTCTTATGCACAGACGAAATGCGATGCAAGAGATTCCGGAATTAAAAGGTTTGTCAGAAACGTGCAACAGGATTTATAAATTGCAGGATGTAGATGTATTATTCCAATGCCTGCTGATGGATCAGATGGATTGGGAAGAAGAAAAGTTATATGTGCAGTTCAGCACAATTTATTTATTGAAGCAGACAGTGAAAAATTAAACCCCATGACTTCTCGACAATTTGTCGGGAAGTGGAAAGGAGTCAAATTCCAATGAAAATATATCTCCCCCATCTGTTAGTACCACCGTAATTTGCGGATCAGAGTCGAAAGGAGGCGTGCAAATTGCAGGAAGAAGTTACTCAGAAAACAATCGCATTGTCGGTTAAAACTGCAAGAGTGACTGCCGACGTGTTAAAAAATATGCTGCGGAAGTATCTGTCAGGACAGAAGCAAAAGGGAAAGAATTCTTATAAGGTTGGAAAACAGTCATACAAAGAATTGAAAAGCCAGGGTTCTGGTTTATCTAATATTGAGATCACAGATGGAAATATCAAGTCTTTTGAACGTGTGGCGAAAAAATACCGCTTAGATTTTGCCTTGAAAAAAGACAGTTCGACCAAGCCACCGACCTACTATGTGTTCTTTAAAGGACAGGATACAGAAATGATGAATCTGGCATTTAAGAAATATTTGGGTGTACAGATGAACAAAAAGGATAAACCATCTATTATGAAAAAACTTATGCACTTTAAGGATGCTGTGTCTAAAGGAAAGAACAGAGAACGAGCAAGAGAACAGCAGAAAGACAGAGGGCAGAGTTTATGACGGAGAAAAAACAGCAGCATAAGAAGAAAAGAGGAAAAGTTCAGCATATCAGAGGTTCTCCGAAAAAGAGAAAAATATTTGGAAAAGCTGTTTTTTCTTCAGAGAGTATCCCAGGAAAAATGCTTGCGGATGTGAAAAATCTGATCACGGATAAGGCAAGTGAATTGAAGAGGACAGATCAGAAAAAGCTGTTTTTAGCTAATTTCCCCTATCTGATGTTTGCTTATTTTTTCAATAAGATTGCCTGGCTGTATCGGGTAAACACCGGAGCAACTTCCTGGGATAAATTTATGAACACTATTACTTATTTTGAACTGGCGTTTCGGAATCTCTGGCCAAGTTTGAATTATATGGATCTGTTTTGGGGAATCGCAGGAGGCGTGGTTGTAAAATTTGTTATTATTTACCGCACGAAAAATGCCAGGAAATATCGGCTGGGTGTGGAGTACGGTTCTGCCAGATGGGGAACAGAAAAAGATATACGACCATATGCGGATCCTGAATTTGAAAATAATATTATTCTCACAGAAACAGAGAGTCTTACTATGTCAAGCAGACCAAAGAATCCGAAATACGCCAGGAATAAAAACATTCTGGTAATTGGCGGTTCTGGTTCTGGAAAAACCAGATTTTTTGTAAAGCCTAACATTATGCAGATGCACAGCTCCTATGTGATTACTGATCCAAAGGGAACTGTGCTTCTGGAGGTTGGCAGTATGCTGGCAAAAGGCAGTCCGATGACGGATGAGAATGGAAAAATCGTGCGGAACAAAGAGGGAAAAGTTATATACGAACCGTATAAAATCAAAGTTTTGAATACAATTAACTTCAAAAAATCCATGCACTATAATCCATTTGTATATATCCGCAGTGAAAAAGATATTTTAAAACTGGTAACAACCATTATTGCTAATACCAAAGGTGAAGGGCAGCAATCAGGTGAGGATTTTTGGGTAAAGGCGGAAAAACTCTATTATTGTGCCCTGATTGGTTATATCTGGTATGAAGGCAGGGAAGAAGAAAAGAATTTTAATACTCTGTTGGAAATGATCAATGTGTCAGAAGCCAGGGAAGATGATGAGAATTTCAAGAATCCAGTAGATCTGATGTTTGATGAACTGGAGCAGAAAGACCCGAACCATTTTGCAGTAAGGCAGTACAAAAAATACAAACTGGCTGCCGGTAAGACAGCAAAATCTATTCTGATCAGTTGTGGTGCAAGACTCGCACCCTTTGATATTGCGGAACTGCGGGAGCTTATGAGTTATGACGAGCTGGAATTGGATCTGGTTGGTGACAGGAAAACTGCATTGTTTGTTATTATTTCAGATACCGATGATACCTTTAATTTTATTGTTTCTATTATGTACACACAGCTTTTTAATCTGCTCTGTGACAGAGCTGATGATGTATATGGAGGTAGACTTCCAATTCATGTGAGGTGTCTCCTGGACGAGTTTGCGAACATCGGACAAATTCCAAAATTCGAAAAATTGATTGCTACGATTAGAAGCCGGGAAATCTCAGCTTCTATTATTTTGCAGTCAAAGTCTCAGCTTAAGGCAATTTATAAGGATAATGCCGATACCATCGAAGGGAATTGTGATACGACCTTATTCCTGGGTGGAAAGGAAAAAACGACATTAAAGGAAATAGCGGAGATCCTGGGAAAAGAAACCATAGATCTTTATAACACATCGGATACGAGAGGCAGTCAGCGGTCTTATGGAATGAATTACCAGAAAACAGGAAAGGAGTTGATGAGCCAGGATGAAATAGCAGTTATGGACGGAGGAAAATGTATTCTGCAGGTGAGAGGTGTCAGACCATTTTTCTCAAATAAATACGATATTTGCAAACATAAAAACTACAAATATCTGTCCGATTATGACAAAAAGAATACCTTTGATATTGAAAAATATCTGAGTACTAATCTGATACTGAAACCAGAGGATGAAGTGGAACTGTATCAGATGTAACTTCTCGACAAATTGTCGGGAAGTGGATCATGGGAGGAAATCATGAATAATTTGGAAAAAAGGAACAGTCGGTATCCATCGACGAAAATGAATATACCGACTGTACGTGTGAGGAATTTTCCAAGTAGAAAATCCTATGCTTAGTGTAGCACAAAAGGCAGGGTTTATATAGTGTTTTCTTCCCTTTCTGGAAAAAATCTAAGAAAGGACTGGAAAATGTAAGTTTTCCAAAGGTACACTTATGGCATTTTTTACAACGGCAATTACGACCTTAAAAACATTGGTTTGTGCAATCGGAGCCGGACTTGCAGCCTGGGGAGTGATCAATCTGCTGGAAGGATATGGAACGGACAATCCGGGTGCAAAGTCACAAGGAATAAAACACTTAATGTCTTCTATGTGAAAAGATTTTAAAGAGAAAATGCACATCCTACGCAGATAACATGACAATTTCATGCAAAGCGAAAGGAGACACCATGAAAATCGAATACACAAAAGTGGGAGACTATTATTTACCGAATCTTTACTACCCGGAGGAAACCAGACCGATTGGCTTATGGGGAATGCTTCGGAAGGAATATCTGAAAGAACATAAATCTGGAACTTATACATATCTTCTTCTGACCGCCAGGCTGGACAGTTATTTGGCAGATCTGAATGAACAGGCACAGGAACGCTTTGAATTGATCGAAACTCAGATGCGAAGTGCGGAGGGAGTTTCCGAGGAACTGAAGAGACAGAATCCTATGGAATGGCTATGCCACTGTAACAATATCCGCAACCGGGCTGCTGAGATCATCAAGCAGGAACTGATTTATGTATAAGGGGGATTCTAGATATGAGAAGAGAACTGATTGAAAGTTATTATGAAGAATACCAGCGGGAGCTGGAAAGATTTCTTGAATCTGACCCGGAGATGTTCACTCTGGAAGCAGAAATTCATCATTACATAGAAATACTGGAACCGGTCCTCAGAGATGGCGGACAGGAGATGTGGCAGACACTGGACAGGATTATTTCAGCGAAAAATGCAATGGAGGGAATTGTGGCAAAAGAAATGTATATCCGGGGATTTCTGGATTATGAAAGACTGGTGTGTGAAAAAGACAGTAAGATCTGAATAATCAGAACATAGACTATATATAACGAGGCTTTTATTGTATAGACAGTAAGAGCCTCATTTAATATAGTTTTCATAATAAAAAACAGGTGGTAGTACGTATTTGCTTTGTGTTATATAAGAATTGGTCTGGCTGAACAATGGTGAAAATTTACTATGATTTTACTTAAATCTGATTGAAGGATGAAAAAGTGATGATATCATATAGTGGGTTGATAGGGTTACAGAAAATGTATTCACAGAGGCAGAGAAGAAATAATGAAAGTAAAAAATGCAGATGAATTTTATAAAATATTAGAAAGAAAGGCTATATATCCGGTATTTCAGCCGATTGTAAATTTACAGACTGGAGATGTGGCAGGATATGAAGCTCTTAGTCGTATCGACAGGCATGATACGACTCTTATGATTTCAGATTTGTTTGTGATTGCTGAACAGGTAGGCTGTGTTTGGAAATTGGAAAAATTGTGCAGAAATAAAGCATTGAAGGCAGCGGCGAATAAACCAGAACATGCAAAATTATTTCTTAATGTAGATGGTAATATCATTCAGGATAAATCGTTCATACAGGGATTTACAAACCGTAAGGCTGCGAAAACCGGAGTACCGTCCTGTGACATTGTATTTGAAATAACGGAACGGTCGGATATAGAAAACTATCAGATTCTGCAACAGATTATGAAGCATTATGCAGATCAGGGATATGAAATAGCTTTGGATGATGTTGGAGCTGGATATTCTGGTCTGAACCGTGTAGTAAATACATCGCCAAACTACTTAAAAGTTGATATAGAACTGGTCAGAGATATTCAAAAACATAAGAAAAAGGAAATTATGATGGAATTTCTGTTGCATTACTGTAATGAGACAGGAGCAATTCTGATTGCAGAAGGGATAGAAACAGAAGCAGAGTTGGAGTGTCTGTGTAGATTAGGTGTTCATTACGGACAAGGATATTTTCTTGGAAGACCGGACAGAACGTTCAAAAATGTAAGGAATGAGGCGATGTTGGTATTACGTAGACTGAATAATAAATCGTAATGAAAACTATATGTCAGCAGGTGAAAAATGAATAAGTCAATTATAACATTATAAAGATTTCCATTGATTTTTACACCTATTTTACACAAGCACTCACATAGATTTGATTTCTGTCTTCTATAATTGTATAGGAAAATGTAGATCTTATATAATAACAGGAGAGGAAAGAGAAATGAACGAGAATGTGAAAGTGGTTTTTGGTCTGATCGGTGGCCTTGCCTTGTTCCTTTATGGAATGAACAGCATGAGTGATGCACTTCAGAAAGCCGCAGGAGAACGAATGAAAAAAATCCTTGGATTTCTTACAAGAAATCCAATTATGGGAGCACTTGCCGGAGCACTTGTAACAGCTGTATTGCAGAGCAGTTCAGCGACGACAGTTATGGTTATCGGTTTTGTCAGTGCGGGACTTATGAGTCTTCCGCAGGCAATTTCTGTTATCTTTGGTGCCAACATAGGAACCACTATGACGGCACAGCTGATGGCATTTAAAATCAGCAATTATATTTATCCAATTATCTTTGTTGGATTTATTCTGAACTTTGTTAGCAAAAAAGAAAAGGTTAAAAATATCGGTATGGTAATTTTTTCATTCGGACTTTTATTTGAAGGAATTGAAATCATGGGTGAAGTCATGAAACCTTTGGCGGGAAGTCCGGTCTTTGTTGATCTGATGGGAAAAGTTTCATCCATTCCGGTTCTTGGTGTTGTACTGGGAGCGGTCATGACATTGGTTGTGCAGAGTAGTTCAGCTACGATTGCAGTTCTGCAGAATTTTGCATCACAGGCAGGACCGGACGGAGTAAGCAGTGTAATAGGGCTTACCGGTGCGATTCCGATTCTTCTTGGAGATAATATAGGTACAACGATCACAGCACTTCTTGCATCAATTGGACAATCTAAAAATGCAAAACGTACAGCAATTGCGCATAGTATTTTTAATATCAGTGGAAGCTGCGTTTTTATTTTCCTGGTTCCGTGGTTTGCAAAATTTGTCCAGTTTATTTCACCAAAGGGAAATGAGATTGATGTGATTTCAAGACAGATTGCAAATGCACATACAACGTTTAATATCGTCTGTACACTGGTCTGGCTGCCACTGATTCCGCTGATGGTAAAAATTGTTACAACAATCATCCGTGGAAATGACAAAACAGAGAAAGCAGCTTTTGAACCCAAATATCTGGATATGAAAGTGATTGAACAGCCGGCGGCTGCTATGGTTCTGGTATCTAAGGAACTGAACCGACTTGGAGAACTGGCAGAATCTCTGTTAAGTGATTTAAAAACGGCGATTGTAGCAGATGGAGACTCAAAAACTCATGGTTCGTTTATAGAAAATCTGGAGATTGTACATCAGTTACAGGACAGTGTGACAGAATATATTACCAGATTATTCGCAAGCGGAAACCTTACAGAACAACAGTCTGAGCAGACGGCAGGGTTACTGTATGTAAACAATAGTATTCAGAGGATTGCAGACAGATGTGAAGATATTGACCAGATATGTGAAAAAGTAAATAACAATGGAAAAAGACTGACCAGTGAAGCCTCCTCAGAAATGGAAGACTGCATTGATATTATCCAGCAGCTTTTAAAGAAAGCAATGGAGGCAATCCGTAAGGGTGATGCTGTAGTGGCTGAAACAGTTTTTGAAAATAAGAAAAAAATGCATAAAGCAGAGAAAAAATACAGTAAGGCACATTTAAACCGTGTAAAAAATGAGGTTTGTGATGCGTCTATGACAAGATATTTTTCTGGGATCATGTATAATTTTGACCGTATGGCAGATAATTGTGTCAGCATTGCAGAAGAAGCCTGTGATAATGTGGCTTTTATAAACCTTGATGAAGAGACGGGAAAATCAATGATGGAAAGAGGTGCAGTATAAAATGGTAAAGAAAAAAAACATCCGAAAATCTGCACTTCTGCTGATAATGATAATGCTGGCAACGGGAATAACAGCATGTGGAACCGAGGAAGAGCCATTGCCGGATCTGTCTGCTATGGGAGCTGTCACAGCTGTATCACGAGAAGAAGGGTCAGGAACCAGAGCAGAATTTGAGAATCTTTTGAAACTGCCTGAGAGTGATACAGGAATAGTTGTTGATTCTACAGAGAAAGTTCTGAAAAAGGTGGAAGAAGATAAAAACGCAGTTGGTTATGTCGCATATAGTTCCGCAACAGATACGAATGGAAAAATACTTCAAATCAACGGAGTTCTTCCTTCTGAGAAAACAATAGACAATAACAGTTATCCTCTTTGCAGGGATTATTATCTGGCTTATAATGGAGAACTGACAGATGTGGAACAGGATTTCCTGACTTATGTAAAGAGTAAAGGACAGGATATTGTGAAACAATATTGTATTCAGGCTGACAGTACAACAACATTCCTTTCTGACAAGTCAGAAGGAAAGATTCTGATTGAAGGATCCACTTCAATGGAACCAATGGTAAAAGCACTGGCAGATGACTATCAGAAACAAAATCCAAATGCTGAAATAGAAGTAAAAGCAACAGATTCTTCAAGAGGGATTACGGCGGTGATAAGTGGAGAGTGTGATTTCGCAATGTCATCCAGAGAATTAAAGGATTATGAAGCAGAGCTTCTGGAAACAAAAGTCATTGGAAAAGATGCTATAGCTATTGTGATAAATGAAGAAAATCCACTGGAAAATCTTACAATAAAACAACTTACAGGTCTGTACAATGGAACATATAAAAACTGGGATGATCTTTCCTGAGAAAAACGAATATAATATCTTACAAGCACTGACTATAACGGTCGGTGCTTCTTTTTTGGATTTTTTCAAAATTATCTGACATTCTTCAAATTCCCACGTGTGATTAGTGGAAAAATAATTTTTTCTGCAAAAGTACCGTCCAAATGCCCTCTGAAACTTGCTATTAGTGAGGGAATATTTCATTTATGCGAAAAAAACTTGCAAAAGGGGGTTGGTAAATACCGCTTCCCAGGCTTTATAGGTAGAGGAACAATTATTTTAAAAATTTTACCCCAAAGATGTCCGCTTTTGCCTGTCTCAGTACAGAGTATGTGAAGGGACTAACAAAAGTAAAAGAAAAAATGATAAAAATGCAAAAAAATATCACGAATCTTTTGCATCTTGCGAAGTCATTTGACTCTAGTAATCAGAGGACGTTTTGGAATGTTCCTTCGATGAACCTTGACAACCGATAAGTGCACCCTGGAAGCCTAACAGGAGTTATGCCATGACCTTTCTTTTTCTGAGAGCGAGCGAAATTATAATGACACTCCCGATGATGGGCGGCTGACCGAAGCCTTATGGTCAGTGACCTGCTGATGCAGGCAGAGGCAGTCTGAGACGGCTGCAGGTGACAGGGAAACGCACGCCAGACCGCCGGACGAATGAAACTGATGACAATGTTTACAGGGCAAAATGCCCGGAAAGGAGCAGTTTATGACAGAACTGAAAATGAAAGAAATGCAGTTGATTAACTGGTTTGGATGCCCGAATCTGATTTATACAAGGGAGAGAATCCATCTGGTTGCCATGCTTACAACAGATGAAGAAATGAAAAAGAATCTTTACAGGGTATGCAGATTCCTTGCAAGAGAAGAAATCGCATATCGGTATCCGATCATGTATGAAATGATCCGGAAAATATTTTCACCGGATGATACCAATCCACCGGAAGCATGTGCAATGTTTATGCCGGACGATGAAACAGATGATGAAGAATATGCAATGGCAGCGTAGCTGCGGAAAGGACAGTAACGATTATGAATAAAGTGGTTTTAATGGGAAGACTGACAAAGAATCCGGAGATCAAATATGCCGGAAAAGATAATGATATGGCAGTAGCAAGATATACACTGGCGGTAAACAGAAGATATAAACGTGACGGTGAACAGGAAGCGGATTTTATTTCCTGTGTCACATTCGGAAAGAGTGCAGAGTTTGCACAGAAATATCTTCACAAGGGAATGAGGATTGTGATTGGCGGTCGTATCAGCACTGGCAATTATAAGGACAAGGACGGGAAAACAATTTATACTACAGATGTGATCGTGGAAGAACATGAATTTGCCCAGAACAAGGATAATGGTGTTGGAGCTGATTCATCGGAAACACCGAAAACAGATAAGGACGGATTTATGGAAGCACCGGAAGGTGAGGTTCCATTCGACTAAACCGAAGTAAATGGTTGGAGAGGTTGCCCTTTGTCGGGGCATCCTCTTTTCCATTTTACAGAAGACATCAAAAATTACAGGTATTCAACCTAACGAAATCGTGATATAATCAAAATATGTTCAGATGAAAAATATGGAGGTTGCTTATGGGCGTAAGTTATAACAGATTATGGAAAATGCTCATAGATAAAAATATGAAGCGGATAGAGATGCAGTACCTCACCGGGATCAGTGGAAATATTCTTGCCAGGATGGGAAAAAACCAGTATGTATCAATGGAGACGATTGAGAAGATCTGCAAGAAGCTGGACTGCACCGTTGATGAGTAACAAGAGCAGACATGTCAAATTATTAAAACTGGAAGAATGCTTCAGAAGTCGAAAAAAGAAATTGAAAAAAGATAACACGCCGGATACGGCATAAATCTCTTAGCAACGCTAAGAGCGCACTTCTATACAGGCAATTCCATCTGCCTGTATCGTGCGACCTGCGGTGCTGTTCCCGATTTCAAGAAATCTCAAACCGGGAAATACAGCGAAATCAGAGATTTCGTACAAGGGGAAGATCCCCTTGCGGCACAGATGCCTATCCCTGATAAAGTTTGTGACTGAATATTTCAGATATAGACATATAAGGGGAAAGAAAGTGTGAAATCAAAATTTGTGGAGAGATTTTATGATTAGAAAAGCAATACTAAAAGATGTTAATTCGATTGAAGATACTTACAATGAGCATTTCCAGTATGAACTGAATCATACAGCCTTTACTGTATTTAAGAAAGGGGTTTATCCAACGAAAGATGATGCAGAACGGGCTATTTATGCTGGTGCTTTGTTTGTATATGAAGAAAACGGAACAATTGTTGGAAGTATCATTATTGATAAAGTTCAACCAATAGAATATGCAACTATTCCTTGGAAAGAAAAATTATCTGAAGATGAGGTAATGGTAATTCACCTTTTAATGGTACGTCCGAGTATGTCTGGTAAAGGAATTGCATCATCACTAATAAAATTCGCTACAGAATTAGCACAAAAAAATAGTTGCAGGGCACTACGTTTGGATACAGGAAGTCAAAATATTCCTGCGCTATCTTTGTATCAAAAAAATGGATTTGAAATAATTGCTAGTGCTTCTAAAAAAGTTGGAGATGTAATTGCACACAAAAACCATCTTTTTCTCGAAAAGATATTGTAGTTCGTAAATTCCAGTTGTGCGCCCAGCTAAGGGTGTGTAGTCAAGCCGGTGGGATTCCGGTTTATCCAAGG